>DASWRC010000162.1:0-14204 GCA_036403375.1 Pyrinomonadaceae bacterium | reverse complement strand
TAATCCTTCGAGCCGGAATTTCCAGGCGGTTGTCTCGCACACCGGGAACGTCGGCACGGCGCAGAATTATTTCGGGCTGGTCGAAGTCGCGAGCGTCGATTATTCGCGCTTGAACGATATTAATTCTCTGCCGCTCGATTCGCGGAGCTCGGTTTTAGAAACGCTCCGCAGTTTTGTGATGCTTCCCCACGGCAGGGTTTTTCAACCGAATTCGCCCGTCACGCGCGCCCAGTTTGCCGAAACTTTTGTGCGCAGCGGCGCGGTTCTGCAGTTCGTCGCGAATTCGCCGATGTACCCGGACGTGCGCGACGCCTACACGCGAAACATCGTCGAAAGCGTCCAGTCGAACACGAACGGTAAACTCGTTTACGACGCTGCGACCGGCGGCGCATTTTATCCCGACGCTTTGACAAGCAGACTCGTCGCAGCCGTCGCCTTCGTCAAAGCCGCGAATCTCGAAAGCGCGACTTTTTCCACTTATTTATCGACCGGTATTGCCGATTACGCGCAAATTCCCGCCAGCCTTCGCGGTTACGTCGCGGTTGCCCTGCAAAAAGGATTTCTGAAGCTCGACAACAACGGCTTTAATCCGTCGCGCGCGTTGACGCGGCTCGAACTCGCACAGGCAATCAACAAAATCAATCATCTGCCGCGATAGCTAATATTCAAACTTCCCTTTCCGCCGAAAAAAATCTAAAATTAACTTCTCAAATTAAAGTCGAGAAAAATCCTTCAGAATATGTCGTACCAAGTTATCGCCCGCAAATGGCGACCGCAAACATTTGAAGAAGTTACCGGTCAGGAAGCGATTACGCAAACCCTGAAAAATGCCATCGAACATGACCGCCTGCATCACGCATACCTTTTTTCGGGCGCGCGCGGCGTCGGCAAAACGACGACCGCGCGTCTGCTGGCGAAAGCTTTGAACTGTCATAAAACCGCCAAACCGAACTCGACGCCGTGCCGGACGGACGCGGCGGATGCGTGCCCGTCGTGCGTCGAAATCTCGGAAAGCCGCTCGATTGACGTTTTCGAGTTTGACGCCGCCTCGCACACGGGCGTTGACGATATCCGCGAAATAATATTAGAAAGTATCAACATTGCCCCGGCGCGCGACCGTTACAAGATTTTTATCATCGACGAAGTTCACATGCTTTCAAACTCGTCTTTCAACGCGCTTTTGAAAACTTTGGAAGAGCCGCCGTCGAACGTCGCCTTTATAATGGCAACGACCGAGCTGCACAAAGTTCCGGTGACAATTCTTTCGCGCTGCCAGGAATTCGAGTTTCGCACCATCGCGCTCAACAAAATTTTTGCCCGTCTAAAGATTATCGCCGAAGTCGAAAAAATAAATATTACGGACGAAGCGCTGCGCGAAATCGCTCGTTCGGGCGAAGGCTCGATGCGCGACGCGCAGAGTAATTTCGACCAGGTTATCAGTTTTTCGGGCGAGCATATCGAAGTGCCGGACGTTGCCAACGCGCTCGGACTGGCAAGCGCCGAAATGCTCGTTAGAATCGTTACGGCAATTGCTTACAATAAACCTTCGGAAGCCTTGAACGTGGTTGATGATTTAATCGCGCGCGGGCACGATTTGCGAAACTACTGCCGCGATTTATTGAGTTTTTTCCGCGATTTGCTGATTGCGAAAGTCGCGGGCGGCAGCGAGCACCTGCTCGAAACCGCCGTTTTAAGCGCCGATGAGCTGGACAAATACGCGCTCCATTTTTCCGAATCGGACTTGATTCGCTTTTTTAATTCATTGAGCGAAACCGAATCGAAGCTGCGGGATGCGACGCAATCGCGCTACGTTCTTGAAATCGGTCTGGTCAAACTAATCGAAATGCGCCGCGTGGCGCCGCTTGAGAAGATTCTGGAACGCCTCGCAAAACTCGAAAACGCGCTCGCCGGCGGCGCAAATCTATCGACGGAAAAGATTATTCAAGCCGAAACGCCGCTGGAAAAAAAAACTTTGAAAGTTGATTTTCCTCTCGACGAAGTTCCTTTTCCGACTAAAGAAGTTTCAAGTCTCAAGTCTCAGGTCTCAAGTCTCGATGCGCCGGAAGTTTCGACTGTGTCGGCAGCCGGCGTCTCCGTCGCTTTGGCTGAACCGGTCGCCGCAGCCGGCGCCGGGACGGCGATTCAGGAAGCTGAACCGCCGCCGGCGACGCCGGAATTACAAATTTCAAATTTCAAATTTCAAAACGATGAAGTGCCGGAATTCATTCGCGAAAAAGAAACGTCCCAGACCGACGATTCATTTTTTGTTGCGAAAGATGATGCAAACGCTTCAAATTTCAACGCCGAAAACAAACCCTGGATTTCAAATCTGAAATCTGAAATCGCGCAGAAAGCAACGAATAACGACGCGCCCTCAGCGGACGAAGAACCCAGCCCCAAACCCCAAATCTCAAATTCCAAACTGGCTGATATTATCGCCTCGATGCCGGTTAAAATGCTGCCGATTACGTCGGAAGAATTAGAACATTTTGACGACGACAAGCTCGATGCCGCTTATGAAAATAAACTTTTAAGAGCGGGCGACAATCTTTTTCCGATTGCCGGTGCCGCCGGAATCGCCGGAGAATTAATCGGCGCCGGTCAGTCGAACGGATTTCCGGCGACTTCGGAAAACCGGAACGCGGCGGGAACGGCGGTTGCCGCCGCCAAAGCCAAACCGGTTTTCGACATTCCGAATTTCGATACGGACGATGATTCGGACGAGCTTCCGGTTTTGCCCGAAAACCCGACACAAGCAGAAATGATGGCTTACGCGCAAAAGCATCCGTCGGTAAAAAAGGTCTTACGGGCGTTTCGCGGGAAAATTGTCGAGGTCAAAAAACTTTCCTGATTTTTTTGGGAACAAATCCGCGCGCGCCTCCGTAATGCAAACTGGAGGTAATTTCTAAAAAATGCGCGAACCTTGGATAGCAGGAATTTTAAGTTTTTTAATCCCCGGTGTCGGTCAGATTTATAACGGTCGAATCGTGGTCGGAATTTTGTGGCTTGTTTTGACAGGCATTTCGTGGATTGGCTCGGTCGGAACGCTCGGCTGGATAGTTCATCTAGTCTCTGCCTGGTGTGCGTACAGTTACGCCAAGGATAACCCGATAAGATAGAGGTCACCTTTCTTTCATGCAATCCTCCTTTATGCCCGGTGTTCGTAAAACATCGGGCTTTTTTATTTTCCAATTCCGCGCAATTCGCGTAAAATCTAGTTTTCAGTTCCAACTTTAGTTGGTTTTCGGTTTGAAAACGCCAGCTAAGGTCGGAACTCAAAACTTTTCTTTTATGGTTAAAGAAGGAATTCCTTTTGTTCTGGCAACTTTTATAATTGCCGCTTTTTTCGCCTTTCTATATTATTGGATTGGCGGCGTCATTCCCTTAATCGGCATTGTTTTATTTTGCTTGCTCACCGTCTTTATGGCGTATTTTTTCCGCGACCCGCAGCGCAGCGTTCCGGGCGAAGACGATATTATCGTGTCCGCCGCCGACGGTCGCGTGACGCGGGTTGAAGACCGGGAAAACGGCAAGTTCGTCAGCGTTTTTCTCTCGCCGCTCGACGTTCACGTCAACCGCGCGCCGATTGCCGGAAAAATCGTCAAAGTCGAATACATCAAAGGCAAAAAAAATCCGGCGACGAGCAACGAGGCGAGCTTGATAAACGAACGCAACTCGCTCTGGATTGAAGGCGAAAAAATGACCGTCGTCTGCACGCAGATTGCCGGAATCGTCGCGCGGCGCATTGTTTGTTGGAGCAAAACGGGCGATAATCTTGAGCTCGGCGAAAAATTCGGTCTAATAAAATTCAGCTCGCGCACCGATTTACTAATGCCGAAAGAAGTCGAACTTCAGGTCAAGGTCGGCGACCGCGTGGTCGGCGGCGAAAGCGTCATCGCGAGGCTAACCTAAAAATATGGAAACCGAAGAAACAATTCCGAATCTGCCGCCGCATAAAGGCTTGAAAAAAGGACTTTACCTTTTTCCGACCGCGTTCACGGCGGCAAATATCCTGATGGGGTTTTTAGCCGTTTTGTATTCGATTCGCGGCTACCAATTCGTTTATACAAGTCCTGAAACGGCGGCTTCGTTTTTTAATTACGCCGGAGTTTTTATCGGTTTTGCGATTCTTTTCGATACTCTCGACGGACGCGTCGCGCGGATGACGCGGACGGCGACCGAAATCGGCGTCCAGCTCGATTCGCTTGCCGACGTTCTGACGTTCGGCATCGCGCCGATTGCGCTCGTTTACGCGTGGGGCATCGGGTCGGTTTTCAGCGAACAAAATCAAGCGCACGGTTTGGGCATTTTCCTGCTTTTTATGTACCTCATGTGCGGCGCATTTCGGCTTGCCAGGTTTAATCTGCAAGCCACTCGACCGCGTGTGCTGATCGAGGGCGCGACGAAATCGGACAAGAAGAATTTTGTCGGTTTACCGATACCGCCGGCTGCCGGTTTGATGGCTTCAATCGTCCATTTCGCACCGCTGCCGCTCAGCACGTATCCGGACGATGTACGGCAGTTTTACGGGATTCTGATGATTATCCTGCTCGGCGTTCTCGGACTTTTGATGGTCAGCACGCTGAAATACACGAGCTTTAAAACGGTCGGCACGGGCAAAACGAATATTTACATAATTCTGCTGATTGTCGCTATCGGAATGGCTATCTGGCTCTATTCGCAATACGCGCTGCTGATTTTATCCGGGCTTTACGTTTCGCACGGCATCGTCTGGTATGTCCTTAGTTTCCTCACGCCGCGCCGCAAAGAAAACACGCTCGAATCACAGGTTTAAAGGGAAAAAGGGGAAAGTAAGCGGGAGCATAATCAACAAGATTTTTTCACCTTTTAACCCTTTTCCCTTTTTCCCTTTTCCCTTTTCCTCTTTTCTACTTTTTACGTTTCTCTTCAATCGAAGTCACGCTGGCTTTCCGGCTTCGGCGGCGTTCGTAAAATTGCAGGTCGTCCGCAAAGCTTCTGCCGCTGACGACAACCAGCGAAACCAGCATCAGAAACATAACCGTGACGGCGGTTGTATGAAGCACAAAATCGAAAAGGCTGTGGACGAGAATCGCAAAACAGCCCGCGAGCGCGCCGGTCGCAACGCCGCGCCGGAAAAGATTTTCGGTTTTAAGACTCTGCAAACCCGTGCGGAAAAGCTGGTAAACGAAAAATCCCGCCAAAATTAATCCGATGATTCCGGCGTCGGCTAAAATTTGCAGGTAATCATTGTGCGCCTGCTCGACGCGCTCGATACCGTTCATCGTGTCGTAAGGCGTGTAGGCGGCGGCAAACGCGCCGATGCCTGCGCCGAACGGCAGATTGTTTTTGATGACGGCAAGCGTAATGCTCCAGATGTGCGTGCGGTTCGTCGTGATGTCGTCCGACGCGGCGGTTTCGGCAAGACGCGTGAGAGACGATTCGCCGCCGATGAGAATCGCACCCGTAATAATCACGGCGACCAGCAGGACCGCGAGCCCGATTTTTAAAACGGGTTGTCCCGCGCCGCGTGTTTTGTTGGTTAATATCAAGATGAAAACGACCATCGCGAGCAAGGACACCAAACCGCCGCGCGAGCCGCTCATAATTAACGAAATGCCCATCAAACCGACTGCCGTTAGATAAATAAGCCGTTTATCGCGCTGGACAGCGCCGGTGAAAAGCATCCCGAGCGGCACGGCAATCGTCATTTCCATAAAGGCTGCGAAATTATGCCGGTTGACGAACGAGCCGAACGGTTTGGCGTATTCGATTTCGTAAATTCCGTAGATTTTGGTCGGGCTTAAAACCGCCTGCAAAATAGCGAAAAAGGCGAACGCGAAACCGAAAATTGTTATCAGCGAAGTCAATTTTCGCAGACGGCTCGCGCTGTCGAGAAAGGTCAGCGCGGCGGCGAGGATAAAAAACAGCGCGAGAAAATGAAGCGCAAACATCTGCGTCCAGAACGGCTCTATCGAAATCGTTCGCCCGATTCCCGAAACGCCGCCGATTTCCGCCATGCGTCCGAACGGGATTATCTGAATCAGCGCATAGATAACCGTTCCGATAACCGGAACTTGCAGAAGGCTTTTATTAAACCGCAAAAAACCGGTGCGAAAAGCATCGACCATCCAGAGGACGACAATCGCTGCCGTCAGCAGATAAAACAGCGCGATGGTCGGCTGGTGAACCGTGCCGTAAGCAAGCGCCGTGAACACGATGCAGACCGCGAGCAGCACGAAGATAATTTTACTCGTCAAAGTTTGTTCGATGTCTTTTACCATTTCGGTTTTACTGAGGCTTAGTTAATTTTTTCCAACTTAAAATCATCAACCCAGAACGTTCCGACAATCGGGCACGCGTCGCCGCAATAGGCGCGGTCGAACCGAATCGCGACCGCTTCGGCGCTCGGCGGCGCGGTAAATTCGATGGCGACCGGCGACCAATCCTGCGTGCCGCTCGGGAATGCCGCGCTCGTCGTGATGATTTTTTCGTCGTTCGCGTTGATTATTTCGACCGTCGGCGTGCCTGCCGATTTTAAGTTTTCGGTTTTCAGCCAGAAACTAAGACGATATTTTTTGTTTGCCTCGACGGCGACGATTTGCAGAATATTTTTGATTTCTACGCCCGTGAACCCGTTGAAATTCACGCGCAGGCTTTTGCTGCCTTCCTTCTTCTTCATCGGGTCGGTGTTGATGTCGATTTTGTCTTTTTTCGTCACCTGCCAGCCGAAATAAGCTTCGCGCGCTTCCGCCGCAATCAATGATTCAAAGCCGCCGTTCTGCACGGTTTCGGCTTGCGCCTGCGGTTCTATTCCGAGTTGACGGATAAATTCGATCGACGAGCGATAAAACCGCTTATCATAAAGCGCCTGCGCGATTAGACGGGCAATGTCCTGATTGCGCGTCTTGTCTTCTTCCGAGAGCGTGTTCCAGATGCGCAGGCTGTCTTCGGGCAATTCCTTCACCGCGTAAAACTTCGCCAGACCGGCGCGCATGTCGGGCTTGTCGCCGGTCAATTGTTCGAGCCTGCCTTTGTCTTTTTCAAAATAATCCCAAACGACCGAAAAAACCTGTTCGCGATAAACCGCGCTCGTTTCGGCTGATTTTCGGAGTTCCGGAAGCGCTTCGGCTTCCCTCGCCCGCCGCAGGTAATAATTACCCAGATGCCAGTGAACGTTGCTGTAATTCGGCGCTAACTCGACGGCGCGGCGGAAAGCTTTTTCCGCTTTTTCGTAATTTTCCGTCTGTTCGTAAGCTCGTGCCAGCTCAATCCAATACCGGTTGTCCTCGGGCGCATTGCGGACGGCTTCTTCCAAATCCGCGACAGCATTACTTAGTCCCTGCGGCGTAAATGTATCGCGTTCGATATTTGCCTTAAACCAATTGGTTATCGGATCGTGCGGACTCAACGAGTGCGCCACGTCGGCAACGTCCCTGTCATTTGTCTGATTTGCAGGCGGACGAGACGCGAGCAAATTGCCGATCTGCCACCTTATGGAAAACCACGCAAAAGCGAGCGCGGCGATTAAAACCAGAAGCACGACCAGCCGACCCTGCCAGTTTTTTATTTCGATAATCTTTATCTGTTCCAACACTTTTTTTTCGACCAGCAAAGTATTCGACATTTTACATTCCAAATTTTACATTGAACCGCCGATGCACGGCTTTATAATCTGCAATTTAATGCCGAATGTAAAATGTCGAATGTGGAATGACTTTCGTTAATTCAAGCAAAGAATTCCGCGATTTTTTCGACGACGAATTCCTGCTGTTCGCGCCGCAGTTCAGGGAAAATCGGCAGCGCCAGCGTTTCGCGCGACGCGCGCTCGCTTTCGGGAAAATCGCCCGCCCGGTGCCCCAGATACTCGAAACATTCCTGCAGGTGGAGCGAGACGGGATAATAAACGTCCGTCCCGATTTCGTTTTCGGTAAGAAATGCGCGTAATTCATCTCTTTTTTCAGGCACGCGAACGACGAATTGATTATAAATATGCCGCACGTTTTCACGCTCGAACGGCAAACCGATCTGTTCGGTCAAACCGGCATCGGTAAATAATTGCCGGTAATAATCGGCGTTTTCTTTTCGTTTATCCGACCACCCTTCAAGATGCGGTAATTTCACGCGCAGGACCGCGCCCTGAAAACCGTCGAGCCGCGAATTTAGCCCGACCCATTTGTGATAATAACGCTCGAACGAGCCGTGCACGCGGAGAGCGTTTAATTTATGCGCCAATTCGTCGGAATCGGTCGTCATAAAACCGCCGTCGCCCATTCCGCCCAGATTTTTCGACGGGTAAAAGCTGAAACAGCCAATCTCGCTCATCGCTCCGGCGCGCACGCCGTTTTCTTCCGCGCCGATTGCCTGCGCGGCGTCTTCGACGAGCGGCACGCCGTATTTTTCGCCGATTGCCCGAAGCTCTGCCATCTCGGCGCATTGCCCGTAAAGATGCACGGGTTGGATGGCTTTCGTCCGCTCGGTGATTTTGGCGTCGATTTGTGACACGTCGAGATTGTATGTGCGCGGGTCAATATCGACAAAAACCGGCTTTGCACCGAGTCTTGTAACGCTTGATACGGTCGCAAAAAAGCTGTACGGCGTGGTAATAACCTCATCGCCCGCACCAATATCGAAAGCCATCAGCGCGAGCAGCAGCGCATCCGTGCCCGACGCGCAGCCGATGGCATATTTCGTCCCGCAATAATCGGCTAATTCTTTTTCGAGCGCCGCGACTTCCGCGCCTAAGATAAACCCGTTCGTGTCCAAAACTCTGCCCAGAGCGGCTTCGATTTGCGGTCTTAAAGATTGATTTTGTTCGGTTAAATCTAATAAAGGAACTTTCATTTCAGTAGTCAGTAGTCAGTGGTCGGTGCTCAGTAAAAGACAATTTCTGTCCACCGACCACTGACTACTGACCACTTAATGAAATAATTTTATCGAAACCTTTCCGAATTTGCATTTTGAGCTTTTCTTTTTTAGCCTAAAGGCAAATGATTTCCGATAGACAGACGCGCACCGACGAGATAATTAAAAGATTAAAAAAAGAATACCCGGACGCGCATTGCGCGCTCAATCACACGACGCCGTTCGAGCTGCTGGTCGCGACGATTCTTTCCGCGCAGTGTACGGACGAGCGCGTAAACATCGTGACCGCGACGCTTTTTCGCAAGTACCGAACGCCGCACGATTACGCGAACGCCGCCCAGGAAGAATTGGCGCAGGATATAAAATCAATCAATTTCTTCAACACAAAAACGCGCAACATTCAGGCGACGGCGCAGAAAATCGTCGAAAACTTCGGCGGCTGCGTTCCCGAAACGATGGAAGAATTATTGACCTTAAACGGCGTCGCGCGAAAAACGGCGAACGTCGTTTTAGGAAACGCGTTCGGCATCGCGTCGGGCGTCGTCGTCGATACGCACGTCGCCAGGCTTTCGCAGAGATTGGATTTAACGGCGGAAAAAACGCCCGAAAAGATTGAAGAAGATTTGGCAAAATTAGTTCCGCAAACCGATTGGGTATTGTTTCCGCACCTGCTCATCCATCACGGTCGCGCCGTCTGCAACGCGCGCAAACCGAAATGCGCGGAATGCGTTCTGAATGATATTTGCCCGAAAATCGGAGTAGTTCAATCAGTTAAAAATTAAAAATTCCTCTTAATTTTGCATTTTTAATTCGTAATTAGTAATTGAATCTCACGGTATGATAACCATTCTGTACACCGGCGACCAATCGCCGAAATTGCGATTGTCGTCCCAGAACACGGCGCGGATTTCGATGTGTTCCGGGCTGGCGGAGGCAGGCGGCGGAATCTTCAACACATCGGGGCTTTTCCATAAAAACCCGGCAAACTGCCACTCGCCGCCGAGGAAACGATATTCGAACTTCACCGCATCCAACCCGAATTTGCGGAAATCCACTTCCAGCGAAAAATCGCGCAGCCGGTTGAATTTCAAGTCCGGCGCGTAATCTTCTTCGGTCCAGCCGGCTTCGGAACGCGTCAGCACACCGAGCCGCGCGCCATCGTCTTTGGTATAAACGCCGGATTGCGACTTAATGCATTCGGCGACTTCACGGATGCGGTCTTTAATGTGCGGCAAAACGGTTTCGGGCATCAAATCGGGCGCGTCCGGCAGCGTTGCGTGCGGCGCGGTTATCCAATTGCTGCGCGCATCGCCGGCGACCATCGAATTGTAAAAGCCGCTTAGGAATTTTTCCTCTTCATCCGCGTCCGCGCGCGTTTCCGTCCATAAATAAACCCATTCGTGGTCTTTGATGAGCGCGTCGATACTTTCGGAACAAATCCCGTACTTTGCCGATAAAACTTTCAGATGCAGAATAAAATTAGTGAACCACACGACGAACCTCGCGGGATTTTGCGGAATAAAGTCCGATTTCGACATAGCACAAATCCTCCCCCTCGGATACTTTTACTCAAATCAAACTGCCGTTTGAATAACAAGTTTGGGAAGCGCCGGGAGTCGGGAAATTGTTGTGCTTGACGACCATGAACCATTTAACTTAAACACTGAAGAGGCAAAGCATCGGGGAGTTCTCAGGGTTTCAGCTAACAGTTCCTGACAGACAGGCTTCAAATACTTGTTTCAATTACCTGTCTAAAATAATATTACGCGCCGCAACGGAAAAGCAAGGAGTTTTTTAACATCGTTAAATTAAAAAATTATTGCTTTATTCTCAAAAATCAGTACAAATGCGAGAATAAACCCGAGCAGGGACATTTCTGCCCGCATCGCGCGAAAACACGAAAAAAGTCGTTTATGATTAAATTGGTGTTGAAAGCTGTGTAAGGCTTTTTTTAAAGCTGGCGCGTTGATGCGAATCGGAAAATTCGCGCTCCGGTTTATACCAAAGTCAATTCGTAATCGTTCAGGGCGTAGCCGTTCGTGGAATGAATATCGTCGTTGACGGCTTCGGCAACCGCCGCGACGATTTGGCGTTCGCATTCGTCCCAATCACCTTCTATTCTCAAACCGGCAGCATTTTTGTGTCCGCCGCCGCCGAATTTTTCAGCAATGCGCGCGACATTGACGTCGCCTTTCGAGCGAAGACTGACACGATAGAAACCGGAACGAACCTCGCGCATATAAACGGATGCGACGATTTCTTTCGCTGAGAGCGGAATGTTGACGAAACCGTTGTTGTCGCCGTCCATCATCTTGGTCGTCTCGCGCATTTCGAGCGTTTGACGCATCCAAGCCACTCTTCCGGTTGCATCGCGCCTGACAGTCGCGAGAACCTTGCTCATCAATTCGATGCGCGACCACGGGTAGGAATTATAGACGGCTTCGGAGATTTTGGCGGGTTTGACACCGGCTTTAACCAATTCGGACGCGACCTTCAAAGTGCGGTCGGTCGTATTCGGAAAGTGAAAACTGCCCGTATCGGTGACGAGCGCCATATAGAGACATTCGGCGATTTCGCGGCTGATGCGCCCGCCGATTGCCTTGCAGAGATTGTAAATCATCTCGCCGACTGCCGACGCGGTCGGGTCAATCCAGTTAATCGTGCCGAAATGTTCGCAGGTCGAATGATGGTCGATGTTGACGGTAAACTGTTCGCCGAGATTTTTGATGGCGGGGCGTTCGATGTCCGAACATTCGATGACGAAAACGGCGTCGTATTTGGAGGGTTCGATTTCCGATACGTGGACAATTTCATCGGCGCCGGGCAGCGAGTGATAGGTTGCGGGAATGCCGTCGCTGACGATGACTTCCGCTTCTTTACCGAGCGAACGCAGCAGCCAGCACAACCCGAGCGATGAACCAATTCCGTCTCCATCGGGTCGGACGTGGGTGGTTATCGCAAAATTATGTTTGTTTTCAATTAACTCTACTACTTGACTTAACACTTCTTATTCAGTGGACAGCGGACAGCGGACAGTAGTCAGATTTTAGATTTTAACTGACCACTGTCCACTGATCACTGTCCACTTTCTTCCTTTTTAAGATTTTCCCCTTGACCCATTTCCCCTAAAAGCTGGTCGATACGGTTTGCCCTTTCTTCGACCGTATCACGAACAAAGTGTAAATGCGGGGCATAGCGAACATTCAAGTTCAGCGCGACCTGCTGTTTGACGAACGGCGCGGCGTGATGCAGAGCTTTCAAGGCTTCCTTGATTTCCTGCTCGTCGCCTTCGACCAATACAAAAACTTTCGCGTCGCGCAGGTTCTCGGTCACGACGACATCCGTCACCGTCACGCTCAAAAGACGCGGGTCATTGAGTTCGTACCCGACAATCTCCATAATTTCTTCGCGGAGCGCTTCTGCAAATCTTTCAGGTCTTCTCATAAACCAGTTCCTTGAGTTCGCTGAGCAGAGGTTTTAATCTCAATGAACTCAACGAACTCTTAAAACTCTACGAACTTAAAGTTCCGTCGCTGCGACGCGTTCGATGACAAACGCTTCGATTTCGTCTTCGACCTTAATGTCGTTGAAATTGACGAGACTGATACCGCATTCAAAGCCCTGGCGGACTTCGTTCGTATCGTCCTTAAAGCGTTTGAGCGAGGCAATGTCGCCTTCCCAAACGACAACGGCGTCGCGGATGAGCCGCGCTTTCGCTTGTCGGCGAATAACGCCGTCGGTGACGCGGCAGCCCGCAATCGAGCCGACTTTCGAGACGCGGAAAACTTCCTGCACGAGCGCTTTGCCGAGAATAACTTCCCTCTCGATAGCGTCGAGCATCCCAATCATCGCCGCGCGAATTTCTTCCTCGACCTTGTAAATAATCGAGTGCAGGCGAATATCGACGTCTTCCTGTTTGGCAACTTCCGCCGCGCGGGCTTCCGGGCGCACGTTGAAACCGATAATCACAACTGCGGTCTGCGTATTATCGGCTTGCGTTGCCGAAGCCAGAAGCACGTCGGATTCGGCAATCGCCCCGACACCGGCGCGAATGACCCGAACTTTGACGCTTTCGGTTGAAAGTTTTTCGAGCGTCGAGCGTAAGACCTCGACCGAGCCTTGAACGTCGGCTTTAAGAACCACGAGAAGTTCTTTGACTTCCGCCTGACCGAGCGATTCGATACCGCGTTTCGTGGTTTTCAACATCGCCGCCTGACGCGCCTTCATCTGGCGCTGGTTGGCGATTGAAACCGCCTGTTCGATATCGGCAACCACCTGGAAAGTATCGCCGGCGCCCGGCACGCCCTGCAGCCCGAGAACTTCGACCGGAGTTGCCGGCGGCGCATCGCTGACGATTTCACCCTTATCGGAAAACATCGCGCGCACCTTTCCGTGAACCTGACCGACAATAAACGGGTCGCCGACGCGCAGCGTTCCCTGCTGAACGAGAACGGTGGCGACCGAACCGCGACCTTTGTCGAGCTTGGCTTCGAGAACGACGCCCGATGCACGCCGCGTCGGGCTCGCTTTCAAATCCATAATGTCGGCTTGCAGGAGAACCGTTTCGAGAAGCGTGTCGAGATTTTCGCGCTTTTTCGCCGAAACCGGAACCATTTCAACGTCACCGCCCCAATCGACCGGCTGCAATCCTAAACCAGCCAAACCCTGTTTGACCTTATCGGGATTCGCGTCCGGTTTATCGATCTTGTTAATCGCGACGATAATCGGCACGCCGGCAGCTTTCGAATGTTCGACCGCTTCAATCGTCTGCGGCATGACGCCGTCGTCCGCCGCGACGACGAGGACGACAATATCCGTCGCTTTGGCGCCGCGTGCGCGCATCAACGTGAACGCTTCGTGACCGGGCGTGTCGAGGAAAACGACGCGGCGTTTTTCGTTCGGATCGTCCGGGTTGTTGACGTAAACCGAATAAGCACCGATGTGCTGCGTGATTCCGCCCGCTTCGCCCTCGGCAACGTTCGCGTGCCGAATCGCGTCAAGCAATGAAGTTTTACCGTGGTCGACGTGACCCATAACGGTCACGACCGGCGCGCGCACCAATTCGATGTCATCGGAATCCGAAGCGATCAATTCCTCGAATTCCTGCTCGATAACCATTTCTTCAAACGCCACGAAACTGACGTCAAAACCGAGTGTGGCGCCGACTTCTTTCGCCATTTTTTCGCCAATCGGCTGGTTGAGCGTCGCGAAAATGCCTTTTTTGACGAGCAGCTGCACAACGTCGCGCGGTGTCACGCCTAAGGCTTCGGAAAACTCGCGAACCGTTGCGCCTTCGGTTAAGCGAACCGGTTTGAGGTCGCTCGAACTGCCGCTGCCGACCTGGTCTTTAAGTCTTTCTT
>DASWRC010000161.1:0-47047 GCA_036403375.1 Pyrinomonadaceae bacterium | reverse complement strand
CCTTGGCGCGATGTCTTCCACGGGGTCGGATTCGTGCGACGCGAAAGGAAATTTCAACAAAACTTTAGAGCCGTCAAATCTGACGGTCAATTTTGAAATCAAGAAAATGGAAAGCCTCGCGCGTCCCGACAAACCGACGATTATGTGTTTCGACGGCAGCGACGATGTGTGCTACGAAAAGGTGAATAAATAAATTTCAGCCAGCTCGGAAAAGATATTTTTAACGCCGTTGACGCGGAGCCGCAAAGATTTTTTAATCATTGAATGGTTATTAAAATTAAACTCTGCGTCTTTGCGCCTTGGCGTTAAATCAATTTTTATCTTAATCTTCGACAACCAGTTCATCGTAGGCAAACTGCACATTGCCGGGCAAAAGTCGGGAGTCGCGTTCGTGCATAATGTCGTGATTCAAATGCGTCAGAAAGGCTTTTCGCGGCTTTAAATCTTCGATAATTGCCAGCGCTTCTTCAAGGCAGAGATGCGTCGAATGCGGCTTTATTCGGACACAGTCTAAAACCAGAACTTCCAAATCACGAAGTCCGTCCATCGAATCGGGCGGAATCGTTTTCAAATCCGTCGCGTATGCAAAATCGTTAAACCGGTAAGCGACGACCGGCAGCCTGCCGTGAATGACTTCGAGCGGCGTAATGAGCAAATCTTTCCCGATGCAGAAAGGCGAATTATGCTCGACCGTGTGCGGAATCAATTGCGGCAGTCCGCCGCCGATGTGCGTCGGCTCGAAAATGTACTGGAAAATTCGCCGTAAATCCCGCCACGCGATTTCGTTGGCATAAACGCCCATCGCGCCGTAGCGAAAATTGAGCGGGCGAATGTCGTCAAGCCCGAAAACGTGGTCAACGTGGCAATGCGTGATTAAAACCGCGTCCAGAAAATTTATTCCCGCGCGCAGCGCCTGCTGGCGAAAATCTATCGAAGTATCAACGAGGATTTTTTTCCCGGCGTGTTCGATGAGAATTGAAACGCGCAGGCGTTTGTCTCTGAAATCGGTCGAAAGACAGGTTTCGCAATCGCAGCCGATTGACGGAACGCCGGTCGAAGTACCTGTGCCGAGAAAAGTCAATTTCATAATTTAGTTTACGAAAGTTGCAGAAAGTTCACAGAAAGTTGCAGAAAGTTGTGGATAGTTCTAAAAAACTTCTGTGAACTTTCTGCAGCTACCTGCAACTTTCTGTGAACTCTATGACTATTTCTTTCCTAAAATGTCGCTCGCCGAAAACTTCTGCGCGGCTTGTTGTTTTAAGCGTTCTTCGGTCGCGCGAACGAGCTGCACGTACTGCATCCGCAAATCGCCTAAGAGTCCTTCCAAAAGACGCGCTTCCTGCGGGTGAAGATTGCCTTTCGTTTTATCGCGCAGCATCCCGAGCACGTCAAGCCAATATTTGCCGGTGTCCAAATCCAGCGTTCGCTGTCCGGTTACCGGATGCGGCATCGCGCCGAGCGCGGCGGCGGCGTTGGTCGCAAGCGTCGAAAGAAAATTAATAAAGCTTGCCGGGTCTTCCGCGCCGGGAATATCTTCTTCATCGTCAAAAACTTCTTCCGCCGGCGGCGCGTCGTTCGAAATTTCATCCGTCGCGGCTGTCCCGGCAATGATTTCCGGCACTTTTTCGATTGGCGGTACGGAAGCTTCGGTTTCCGTTTTCGGTTTTTCCGGTTCGATTTCGACGCCTTCGCGCGTGGAGCCGTCAAGGTTGAATTTTCGGCGGTCGGTAACTTTTATGACAGGTTGTTCTTCTTCTCTTTCTACCATCGTTTTATGCGTAAAATTTTCCAAATTTAATATTTTGATAGTAGCATTTTGGCAAAAGAAAGTTCAAAATCATAATTTGCCGGTCGTCTGTTGTTAGTTGCCCGCTGCAAAAATCGAACAACTCTGACAACGAACAAACGGCAGCGAACAAATTTATGTCAAAAACTTTCGATGAATTAACTTCCGTGATGGCGCGTCTGCGCGCGCCGGGCGGCTGTCCGTGGGACGCCGAGCAAACTTACGCGAGCCTTTCGCAGTATCTTCTGGAAGAATGTTACGAAACGTTCGACGCGATTCAGGAAGCCGATGCGACGGGCGATACGACAAATTTGCGCGAGGAACTCGGCGACGTGCTTTTGCAGGTCGTTTTTCATTCGACGATTGCCGCCGAACGCGGCGATTTTACGATTGACGAAGTCACGCAAGGCGTGACGGAGAAACTCATCCTCCGGCATCCGCACGTTTTCGGCGAAGCCGAGCTGAAAACCGCGCACGACGTTCTGAGCAATTGGGACGAGCTAAAGCTTGCTCAGCAAAAGGCTTCGGGCAAAATAGAAAAGCCGAAAGAATCTATTCTCGAAGACGTGCCCGCTGCTTTTCCGGCGCTTCTCGAAGGTCAAAAACTGACGAGAAAAGCGGCAAAAGCGAAATTCGATTGGGAAAACGTCGGGCAGATTTTTGAAAAGCTCTCGGAAGAAACCGACGAGCTGAAATCGGCAATCGAAGCGGGCGAAAACATCGAGGAAGAAATCGGCGATTTGCTTTTCGTCGTCGTCAATCTGGCGCGCAAACTGGACGTTGACGCCGAAACCGCCTTAAAGCGGACGAACCGAAAATTTCGCCGGCGGTTCAAATTTATCGAGCAGAATTTGAAGGAAAACGGCAAGACCCTGGAAGACTCGAATCTCGAAGAGATGGACGCGCTCTGGAACAAGGCAAAAGCTGCCGGCGCAGACGAATAAAAATCGGTTTTGACATAAAAATACCGTTTTAGTTTTAGAAAATTCTTGGTAAAATTAGAAGATTTTTTTAAGGAGATTCACCAACAATGTCAATGATTCAATTCGTCAACAACCACGAGGATTTATCAACCGATAAAGGTTACCAATTCAAATTTCACTGCGACAAATGCGGCAACGGTTTTATGTCGAAATTTCAGCCGTCGTATATCGGCATGGCGGGATCGTTTCTAAACGCCGCGAGTAATCTGTTAGGCTGGGGACACAACGCCGGAAATTCCGCCTACGAAGTTCAGCGCGCGGTCGGCGGGTCGGCGCACGATACGGCGCTGCAAACGGCGGTCGAAGAAGGCAAACAGCATTTTCATCAATGCTCGCGCTGCGGAAAATGGGTTTGTCCCGAAGTTTGCTGGAACGAAGCGGCGAACCAATGCGAAGGCTGCGCGCCGCGTTATGAAGAAGAACTCGCCTCGGCGCACGCACAGGCAAAGGCGGACGCTCTGCGCCAGCAGCTTTACGAAAAAGCGCAGGCTACCGATTACGTTTCGGGCATCGACATGAGCGCGGGCGCGGTTTCCGCGTCGCCGAACGCCGTCAAGCCTTCCGAAGCACCGTCGGCTTCGCATCTGCTCTGCGCGTGCGGGTTCGACGTCGGCAACGCGAAATTCTGTCCCGAATGCGGCACGCCCGCACCGGCGGCAAAGCCGAAATGCACGGGCTGCGGTCACGAAGTCGCGGCGGCGACCAAATTCTGCCCCGAATGCGGCACGAATTTACGATAGTTTAGAGATTCTAAAATCTTTATTTTTGAAAACGCGGCGAGTTTTGCTTTCCGCGTTTTTCGCTTAAAAGAATGATTGAAACCGAAAGATTACAATTGATTGCCTGCAACAAAATGCATTTCGGCGCGCTGCTCGAAAGCGAACGGGCGCTGGCTGATTTGCTCGGCGCCGAGCTGGCGCAAAACTGGCTGGTTTTTCCCGAAACCCTTGATTTTATTCCGCAGGCTGTCAGGATGCTCGAATCGAATCCGCAAATTTTGCGTTGGGGAATGCAGATTTTTCTCAAAAAGGATGAAAACAAAATTATCGGCAACGGCGGGTTCAAGGGCGTCCCTGATGCGGACGGGATGGTCGAAATCGGCTATGCAATCTCGCCGTTTTACGAAAATCAGGGTTTGGCGACCGAAGCCGCACGCGCGATGCTTGACTACGCGTTTTCGTGGTCGAACGTGCGGATGGTCGACGCGCATACTTTGGCGGAAGAAAACGCTTCCGGTAAAATTCTGCAAAAATGCGGAATGAAGAAAATTGCCGAAAAACACGATGAGGACGACGGCGACATCTGGCACTGGCGGATTTTGCGCGAAGAATTCGAGAAAGAAAAAGAATCTTAAAATTAGAGATTTCGTATTTCACATTACAAAATAATTTGTGGTATTTGTGTAGTTTACTGCTAACTTTAGTTTTGTAATGAGCACACGGGAAAACCAATTCGACCTCGCCGAAATTCGCCGCCGGTTTCCTCTTTTAGTACAAAACCTCGCCAATTTATCAAACCGCGAAGCCCATCTGAAACGCCTCTGGGAAATCGAACAGCGCTGGAATGCGTTTCAGGAAAACCCCGAAAAAAGGGAAGAAATCTTATTTTTCGACACCGCGCCGAAAGACTTAAAACCGGAAGGCGTATTTGAAATTATCTATGCGGGCGGCACGCTGGGTCTGCTTCACGCCGCCGTAATGGCTTTGCGGCACGACCGCAAAGTGCTGGTCTTTGACGCGCACGCGGTCGGTAAAACGCATCGCGACTGGAATATTTCCGACGCCGAACTCAAGGAGTTTATAAAAAGCGGGCTTTTTACGCCGGAAGAAATCGAAGCGGCGGTAGTCAATCGCTATAAAACCGGTTTCGTCAAATTTTACGACGCGAACTCAAAGATAAAAACGCCGCCGCTTTTTATGGAAAACGTTCTGGACGTGGCGATTGAAGCGGATAAGCTGCTTGAGATTGCCGCTAAAAAACTCAAAAAGACGGAATCGAAAATTATCAACAATTTGCGTTTTATCCGCGCTTTTGTCCAAAAAGACAAGGTTCTGGTCGAATGCGAAGACGCCCGCACAGGCAGGCGAAGATTGTTTGCCGCAAAGCTTTTCGTTGATGCGACCGGCACGAACTCGCCGCTCTCGCGCCAGCTCAATTCTGGGAAATCCATCACGCACGTTTGCCCGACGGTCGGCACGGTCGCGCGCGGGTTTAAGCGTGGAGCGGAAGAGCGCGCCGTCGATTTTTCGGTTGGCGAAATTCTGGTTTCGACCGAAGACGCATCCGCCGACCGCCAATTGATGTGGGAAGGTTTCGCGGGCAGCGAGCGCCGGGACGAATACACGACGTACCTGTTTTTTTATGATTCGGTTGCGTCGCGCGCCGACAAATCTTTGTTTCGACTGTTTGAAGAGTATTTTGAAAAACTGCCCGATTACAAAGCGAAAAACGGCGCGTGGAAAGTTGTCAAACCCGTCTACGGCTACATTCCGGGCATCCATCATCGCGGCTGGAACAACCAGAAGCAAACTGCCGCAACCCGCGTTTTGCTGGTCGGCGACGCCGCCGGTCTATCAAGCCCGCTGACGTTTTGCGGTTTCGGCTCGCACGTGCGGAATCTGCAAAGGCTGACGAATTCGACCGAACGCGCTTTGCGCGAAAATCTTCTGGACGAAACAAATCTCTCCGAAATCAACGCTTACGAACCGAATGTCGCGCAGATGTCGAGCCTCGCGGAATTTATGCGTCCGACTGAGAAAGGCAAGCCGTCTATCGTCAACGAAACGATGAATGCCGTAATGTCGGCATTGGGAAGTCTCGACGAGGAAATCCGCCGCGAAATGTTTCAGGATAGAATGCGTTTCGCGTCGTTCAAAAAGGTCTTGCTGAAAACCGCGCAGGTTCATCCCGCAGTGTTCAAAAAAATGTTCGAGCAGCTCGGCGTCAAAGGCGCGTTCTGGTGGATTGCGAATATTGCCGAGTTCGCTTTTCACGAACGAAAAAATTCCAGAAAGGACTAAACTTTGTGTCAGTTTCCGTACAAGTTTTGTTTAGCTTCAATACATCCGAGAATTGATAAAATTTTCCGC
Source organism: Pyrinomonadaceae bacterium (assembly GCA_036403375.1). GTDB lineage: Bacteria > Acidobacteriota > Blastocatellia > Pyrinomonadales > Pyrinomonadaceae > JAFDVJ01. The sequence continues at coordinate 41,189 of DASWRC010000161.1, read as the reverse complement.
TTTATCTTCTAAACCAATAAATAACTGGATTTAACCCAGTAAGGCACGGTGTTTGCGAAATTCTTCAATATCCTATCAGGCGAAGTCTGACGATTTTTCGTCTGAAATTTAATAATGCAGGGTAACAAGGAGGTTTAGATGAGTATTAAAAACTTGATGAAATTGAGCGGCGGATTGGCGTTATCAATCGTCTTTTCGTCATTCGCAACAGCACAGGACACCACAAAAACGACGACCACGACAACCACGACTAAAACGGCGGTTGTGCAGAATGCGGACGGCAGCTATTCGGTTATCGAATATCCGGTCGGCAAGGAAGTGACGGTTCAACTGAACCCGAATAATTTACCGGGCGCAACCGGTTCGGCGCGTGTTATGCGGTCGGCTAACGGAACGAAAATCTGGATGGATTTAACGGGCGTGACGGGCGACACGAAGAGCTTTTACGCATATGCGGTTGACCCGATGGGCATGCCGACGCTGCTCGGTCCGGTTACGATTACGAACGGCGTCGGGAGAGCGGAATTTTCGACGCCGATGAATCAATTCATGCTCGTTCTTTCGCCGAACGAAGGCGTCACGAGTTTTTCCGGCGACACGCCGGTAACTTTCCGCAGCGCCGTTCCGTCGGGTTACGCGGTTGTGCCGATCGCCGCGACCAGCAGCGGCGGTCAAAAAGCGGTTGCGACTTCCACAGAAGTTGCTTCAACCTATGAAGTTCCGCTGCTGAACGTGCCGAGCTTCGAACGCGATAAGGACAAGGAAATCAGAATCAACTTCAGCGGCGATTTAAGCGGCTTGAAAGGTAAGGCTTATTTAAGCCCGACCAAAGGCGGCGTGACCAAGATTAAAATGCGTTTCGACGAAATGAAAAACGTTCCCGCGAACTCGCGCTTTGTTCTCTGGGCATCTTCGCCGGACGGCAAATATACTAAACTCGGTCAGGTTATCAACAACGGCAAACGCGAAGAATCCGAAATTCGCAGCGAAACGGCTTTGACTGATTTCGGCTTGTTCGTAACGGTTGAAAGTACGGACGTTGAACTTCCGACGAGCCGCACTTATTCAGTTTTCAGCGTAACTCCTTAGTTTCGATATATGTTTATGCTGATAGAAAGGCGAGGTTTTTCGAAACTTCGCCTTTTTAATTTACGGCGAACAATTCGGCTAAAAAACGCTTCGTTTTTTTATAAATCTTCGCGTCGGTCGAAGCGCGCGGACCGGCGACGTTTAATCTTTTGCAGTTCACGCCGGCGAGCCATTTCCTTGTTTTTTCGACGGCTTCTTCGATTGTAAGCTCCAGAAAATCGACGTGCAGAAAAGGCTTTTCGTGTTTGGCGGCAAAGTTTTTTGTGAGCCGCGAGCCGCCCGCTAATTTCCCGTGCGAAACAATCAAGGTGACGTCGGAATTTTGGACGTTAAGCTCGGTTCTTTCGGCATAATTTCGCGTTGCGGTTTCGGTTAAATTCGGATAATCAGCGCTGATTCTGCCGTCTTCGGCGCGGCGACCCCGCGGGACGAAGCCGCTCGTTTCGATTCCGTTTTCGAGCGCGAAATCAAAGGCGGCGCGGTCGGCTCCGGTCTGCCCGCCGGAGATTATGGTTTTGATTTTTGTTCGTTCCATGACGGGTAAAAACAACTTTGTAAAATTATAATTCAGCGTAAGAAAATCGTACACCGGGCGTCTGTTGAACGGACGAAAAACGCTTAAGTTTTGTGAATTCGCGTTTTTGTCGGTATTGGTATGATTGTTGCACTACATATCTGTCAAGTTACAAAACAGTACAAATTCTATTTTGAGTGAGGTAAGATATGGCAGAACAAAATAAAGATACGCAGAATACGTCATTTGACGCTGACAACCAATCAACGAATTTAACAGACACGAATCTGAGCGATACCTCGGATTTCGGAGCGAACGACACCGCGACGACCGATTTCGGCGGCGGTGAATTCGGCAACGCCGGAACCGTTAACGCTGATTTTTCGGATACCGGTTCGGTCACCGGAACTTCGGGTTCATCAACAAATCTTTCCGGTACTTCGGGCACGACTGCGGGCGGCAATCAGACGGGTTCAACCGATTTGAGCGTCGATTCAGTGAAAGAAACCGCGCGTGGTTTGTATGACCAGGCAAAAAGCACCGCCGGACAGGCTTTCGGCGCGGCGACCAAACGCGCGACCGAAGCTCTGGACGAGAAAAAAGGGACGGTCGCGAGCGGTTTAACGAGTGTCGCGGACAGCATCAAACAGGTCGGCGAAAATTTGAATACAACCGAGGAAGCGAACCCGATTACCGAAACGGCGGCGAAATATACAAATAATATCGCCCAGCAAATCGAAAATCTTTCGGGTTATTTCGAGCGCAAAGACGTGCGCGAAATGGTGCGCGATGTCGAAGTTTTTGCGCGTCGTTACCCGGCATATTTTATCGGCGGCGCGGTTGCGCTCGGCTTTCTGGCGGCACGCTTTCTGAAAAGCTCGAATCCGAGACAGTTATCGCAAGCGGCGGGGCAAACTTTTCCCGGAGGTTACAATACGGGCAAAAGTCTGACTACTGATGAAACGACTCCGGGCGCAAGCCAATTCTAGTTTGAGGAGAACAAGGGGGATTTATGGCACAACAGCAAATGGTTAAAGAAGAGCGCAGCCTCGGTGAATTGTTTTCCGAATTAGCGGGCGAAACCGGAACGCTCGTTCGACAGGAAGTCGCATTGGCGCAAGCTGAAATCACGAAAAAGGCGACTGACGTCGGTAAAAACGTCGGTTATCTGGTTGTCGGCGGTGCAGTCGCATACGCCGCTGTTCTGGCGATACTGGCGGCGGTAATCATCGGATTATCGTATTTTATTCCGGCTTGGGCGTCAGCATTGATTGTCGGAGTGGTGGTCGGCATTGCGGCATTCGTGATGATTTCATCAGCGCTCACCGCACTTAAAAAGACCAATTTAGCGCCGCGTGAAACGGTTGAAACTTTGAAGGAGGATGCACAATGGCTGAAAAATCAAGTCAGTTAGACAGAGTTGACGCGGCGGATGCAATTACGACCAACGCGGGCGCAGACCAGGACGATTTGCTCGAAGTTCGCTCGGACGACTACACTTCGAGCGATTACGATGCGACGGATACGAGCGCTTTGGAAGCGTCGTCGGATGATACGGACGAAACCGAAGACACCGACGATACCAATCAAATCAGGGCGCAAATCGAGGAAACACGTTCGCAGATGGGCGAAACAATCGATGCGATTCAGGAAAAATTAAGTTTTCAGAATATTTCGGAACAGGTTAAAGCCGAAGTTTCGGAACACATCAGCAGCGCGATTGAAACGGCGAAAGATTCCGTTTACAGCGCAACTGTCGGAAATTTAGGAAAGGCGGGAAAATTTATGCAAAACATTGGAAAGGAAATATCAAAAACAGAAGCAGGAAGATTTGCGCGGAAAAATCCTTTTCCGCTGGTTTTAATCGGATTGGGCGTCGGGCTGCTTGCCTATGAAGGCTTCAGCGGCGGCAAGTCGCGCCGCACGTATCGCTATTCGGATTACGACAACGACCCGCGAAATCGCGGCAACCGCGATTCGGGAACGATGAGCACGCTGAAATCGGCGACCGGAAAAATCTCGGACACCGCCAGCAGCGCTTACGAATCGGTGTCTGAGACAACCGGCAACGCGCTGGAAAGCGTGAAGGGCGCAGCAAATTCGGCTTACGGAACCGTGACCGATTCCGCGAACAAAGCGTACGAAAGCGCGACCGATTATGCCAATACGGCTTACGAAAAAGTCGGCGAATACGGCACGGTGGCGCGCGAAAAATACGATTATTACCTGGAAGAAAATCCGCTCGCGGTCGGTGCAGTTGCACTCGCGGTCGGCGCGGCGGTCGGTTTGGCGATTCCGGCGACGCGATACGAGCAGGAATACATGGGCGAATACAGCTCGCAGCTTCTCGATAAAGCTCAAAATGCGGCTGGCGACCTTGTTGACCGTGTCAAAGAAGTCGCTACCGAAGCGCAGAGAACGCTCGGCGACGAAGTTAAAACGGCGGTCGATCAAACCAGGAAAACCATTACGGACGAAGCCAAGAATCAAGGCTTAGCGTAATGACAATTTTACGAATTGAAAGCTGCGGGATAAAAAACTGAACCAACGCTAACTGCTGATTCGCAGCTTTCAATTTGTAATCAATATGCAGAAGACGCGTACCAGGCAAGATGGAAACATTTTCATAATCTTGCCTGGTGCGCGCCTTCCGCATTAATTTTCAGATTTTTACGCCGCGATTTTTTCCAGCCCGTTCATATACGGCAGCAAAATTTCGGGAATCTGAATTGAGCCGTCTGCCTGCTGGTAATTCTCCAAAACCGCAATCCAGGTTCTGCCGACCGCGAGTCCTGAGCCATTTAAGGTGTGAACGAATTCGGGTTTTGCGCCGCCGGCGCGCCTGAATCTGAGATTCATGCGCCGCGCCTGAAAATCGCCGCAGTTTGAACAGCTCGAAATCTCGCGATAGGTTTGCTGGCTGGGCAGCCAGACTTCGATGTCGTAGGTTTTCCGCGCGCCGAAACCCATGTCGCCGGTTGAGAGAATGACCGTCCGGTACGGCAAGCCCAAAAGCTGTAAGATTCGCTCGGCGTTTGCCGTCAGCTTTTCGTGTTCTTCGTCGGAATTTTCCGGCAAAGTCAGTTTTACGAGTTCGACTTTCTCAAACTGATGCTGGCGAATAAGCCCGCGCGTGTCGCGCCCGTAAGAACCGGCTTCCGAGCGAAAACACGGCGTGTAAGCCGTAAAATATTTCGGCAAACCTTTGGCGTCGAGAATTTCTTCCGCGTGGTAATTCGTCACCGGAACTTCGGCGGTCGGAATCAGATAAAAATTTCTCTCATCGGTTAATTTGAACAAATCCTGCTCGAACTTCGGCAGTTGCCCGGTTCCGAAAAGCGCGCTTTCATTAACCATAAACGGCGGCAGAGTTTCGGTGTAGCCGTGCTCGGTCGTATGAACGTCGAGCATAAAATTTATGAGCGCGCGGCTCAAACGTGCGCCCGCGCCGTTTAGAATCGCAAAGCGCGCCCCCGTAATTTTCGTCGCGCGTTCCGTGTCAAGAATACCGAGCGCTTCGCCCAAATCGACGTGGTCTTTTACTTCAAAATCAAACTCCTTCGGCTCGCCCCATTTGCGTATTTCGACGTTTGCCGATTCGTCCGCGCCGACGGGCACGCCTTGCGCCGGAATATTCGGTAGATTCGCCAACAAATCTTTCATCTGCGCTTCGGCTTCATCGCGGTGTTTTTCCAGTTCGGCTTGTGTGAACTTTAAGTCTGCAACTTCAGCTTTTTTGGCTTCCGCTTCATCACGTTTTCCCGATTGCATCAACGCGCCGATTTCCTTGCTTGAGGAATTGCGGAGTTGATTGACTTTATCCGCTTCGCTGATTACGCGGCGGCGTTCCGTGTCTAATTCGACGAATTTATCTAACAAATCGGTCGGGAAATTGCGCGTTTCGAGCGCTTTTCTGACCGTCTCCAAATTTTCTCTGACGTAATTTAAATCGAGCATTTTTATGAAATTCCTTGTCTCAACGTTTATAAAAACGAATTTCCATTATCAACATAAAAAAAACAGCGGTCAAAGTCCGCTGTCTTCATTCAATCAAAATTTCCCGAATTACTTATTTTTTCTTTTCCTTAAGCATTTCGAGCGTTTTTTCGATTCTCCGCGCGCGGGTTTCCTCTCTTTTCGCCTCCGATACCGAGTTGACGTATTCCTTCTGATGCGTGTAACTCATCTTTAAAAAAGTTTCCGATAAACCGGATTTTTCGAGCGCGGCGGCTAAATCCTGCGGCACTTCGACGGTTCGTTTTTCGGTGTCTTTTTCCATCGTGACCGTGATTTTTTCGCCCGCCTTTATACCGGCGGCATGGCGGAAAACTTTCGGGACAGCCAGCATATATCTGCCGCCCATAAAAAAAATGGTCGTCCGATATTCGGCGTCGTTGATGGAAACTTTAACCGGGACGCGCTTCGCGCCGAAGACTGCCTCGACGTCAAACGGAATCGTAATTCCGGTCGCGTCCATATTTTCGTGTTGTTCCAGAACGGTTTGGAATTTCATTAGCTTCTGCAAAAAAATCAGCCATAGCTTACCACAAAAGATTGATTTTCATTAAGCGGCGGCTGATTTTTTCGCGGAAAAATTCCTCGCGCGGTCAAATTAAACGAAGATTTGAGCTATAATAGAACAAACATTTTACGAACTTAAGGAAGGTATTTTTTACATTTTATGACACAAAAAATTCGCAAAGCGGTGTTTCCCGCCGCCGGATTAGGAACAAGATTTTTGCCCGCCACCAAAGCGATGCCCAAAGAGATGCTGACTTTGGTGGATAAACCGCTTATTCAATACGTCGTCGAAGAAGCCGTCGATTCGGGGGTCGAATCAATCATCATCGTCACGGGGCGCGACAAGGCGGCGATTGAAAATCATTTCGATATTTCTTACGAGCTTGAACAAACCCTTCAGGAACGCGGCAAACTGGAAGTTTTCGAGCAGGTTCGCTCGGTCGCCGACATCGCCCGAATCAGCTACACGCGCCAGAAACAGCCGCTCGGATTAGGACACGCGATTTATCAGGGCATGGATTTTGTCGAAAACGAACCGTTCGCCGTCATGCTGCCCGACGATATTATGGATTCCAATCCGCCGGCGTTAAAGCAGATGATTGACGTTTTTGAAAAATACAACGCGCCCGTGATTGCGACAATGCAGGTCGAGGGAAGCGCCATTTCGCGGTTTGGCGTGATTGATGCCGAAGAAGTCGAAGAAAACGTTTTCCTCATCAAGGACATGGTCGAAAAACCGAAATTTGAAGACGCGCCGTCGGATCTGGCAATCGTCGGACGCTACATTTTCACGCCCGACATTTTCGGCGCAATCGAGCAAACTAAGCCGGGCGCGGGCGGCGAAATCCAAATCACGGACGCGATGCGCAACCTCTTGAAAGAGCGCCCGTTCTACGCCGTCAAACTCGACGGCGTGCGGCACGACGCGGGCGACAAGCTCGGATTTTTAATCGCGACGGTCGAATTCGCCTTGAAACGCGACGACTTGGGCAAAGATTTCCGCGAATATCTGAAATCGCTCAACCTGGCTTCGGGTTCGGCGGCGAAATAATTTTTTAATGCCGGCGGCGCGCGAGACGCAAAGATTTGTAATTTACGAAGACGGTTTCGGGTTAAAATTAGCCTTAAAATCTTTGCGCTCTCGCGTCTTTGCGTTGAAAAAATCTACTTCAATTCGCGGTCATTGTATTGCGTCATCCGCGAGAATTATTCCTAAGCGAGGGCAGCTTTTTTCTGAAATTGAAGAATGATTTGAAGAAAAATTAAAACCACGATGCTGCCCAGTAGAATAAACATTCCCGAGCGCAAATCGTTGGCGTGGCGGTTTGAGATGTAACCGATAAACCACGTCGTAAAAGCCGCACCCAGCGTTCCACAGATAAAAAACGGCGTCGCCCGCCTCGATGCCGACGCGCCGAAGGTTTTTGTAAAGCGCGACATATTGGTCGGAAAAACCGACGAAGTTCCGAAACCGGCGATTGACGCGCCGATGCTTAAAAGCCAGACGTTTCGTGCGAAAAGCAAAATTCCCATCCCGAGCAGAATCGTTAAAAGACCGAGGAAAAGCATTTTGTTTTCGTTCAAAAATTGAAAGAAAAGCGGCGCGACGCCGCGACCGACGACGAAAAAGACGAAATACAGAAAAGTCGGCGCAAGCCACCAGACGATGGTTTGATTTTCCAGTCTTTCGGAATAAGTCGGCAGCCAGCCGCCAATCGCGCTTTCAAAACCGACGTGAATAAAATTGAATCCCGCAATCATCCAGGCAATCGGATTCGTCCAAATCGGCGTTGAAAAATCGTCCGCCGGTTCTTCTTCGGCTGCACCCGGCTTTTGTTCGATTCCTTGCGGGATAAACATTAAAAACGCCGCAATCGCAAAAAGCGGAATTGCCAAAGACAAACTAATCGGGAGAAAACCGATTTCCCTTGAAAATTTGTAAACCGTCAGCGAACAGATAATTGCGCCCAAGCCCCAAAAAAAGTTCAGAACGCTCAAGGAAGCCGCCGCGCGCGCCCGGTTTAGTTCGAGAATCAGCATATTAATTGACGGCAAAGTCAGCCCGATGCCGAGACCGTTGACCGCAAACGCGACGAGACAAAGCTCGTAACTCGCGAAATTGAGCATCAAAACACCCGCGCCCATCAACAGGCAGCCGAGAAGGCTCGCCAGCAAAAATCTATTTCTTTTCCCGAACCAATTCGTCAGAAAAGTTCCGATTAAAGAGCCGGCAAACTGCGCCGGAAAAAAAATTCCCGTGCGCTCGTCGTCGAGCGAAAACTTTTGCGCCAAAATCGGCAAAACCTGCCCGATTAAAACGGTCGCGATGCCGGAAACGAAAAATCCGGCGTGGAGCAAAATTTTCAAGCTGCGAATCGTGTTTGAATTTGTCGGCGACATACAGGGTTAAAAGTTAAAAGTAAAAAGTAAAAAGGCAAAAGTAAAGAAGTGGTCGGCGGTTTTTATTATTTTTACTTCGCGCGGCGCACTTTTCTTTTGATTGTTTGCCGGTTTCTTTACTACTATTAAATTTTACCGGAATTATGAACCTGAAATTTCGAAAGGCAACGCGCGAGGATTTGCCGGAAATCGTCCGGATGCTGGCGGACGATTTTCTTGGCAGCCGCCGTGAACGTTTTGAGAATCCTTTGCCGGAAAGTTATACAAAAGCATTCGAGGAAATAGAGGCGGATAAAAATAACGAGCTGATTGTCGCCGAGCTTGACGGCGCGGTTGTCGGAACTCTGCAAATCACTTTCACGCCGTCAATCAGTTATCAAGGCGGAAAACGCTCGACCGTCGAATCCGTCAGAGTCGATGCAAAATATCGCGCGCGGGGCATCGGTCGTGAATTGATGCTTTTTGCCATCGAACGGGCGCGGGCGGAAAACTGCGTTTCGATGCAGTTGACGACAAACACGGAGCGCATGGACGCGCACCGGTTTTATGAAAATCTGGGCTTTAAGAAATCGCATTTGGGAATGAAGCTGTCTTTGAAATGAGCCGGAAAAACTGTAAATTGGTGGAGCTTTCTGCTGAACTGAAAGACGATTTTTGCGAATTAGCCGCTGAGGGCATAGCGGCAAAAGAGACTCCGTACATAAATTGGGACGGCGATTTTGAAGATTATCTGAGGCGTATGCAGATTTTGGCAAAAGGCGAAAATCTGCCGGACGGAGCGGTTCCTTCGCACACGTATTTTTTGTTTTGCGACGGAAAAATAATCGGTCGCAGCGAGCTTCACCGCGAATTAAATGACGAACTCGAATTAATAGGCGGACATATCGGCGCGGACATCCGGTATTCGGAAAGAAAGAAAGGTTACGGGACGTTAATTTTGCGGCTGACTTTGGAAAAAGCCCGCAGCTACGGGCTTAAAAATGTTTTGGTAACCTGCGACACGAAAAACACCGCGTCGGCAAAAACAATCGAAAAATGCGGCGGTCGATTGGACAAACAAGTAATCCATGAAGAAACGGGAACGATGGTTTCTCATTATCGAATCGAATTATGAAAATTTTTCACGGAACTGACAATGCCGGAATCACGCGCGGGACGGTTTTAACCCTGGGCGTTTTTGACGGGCTTCATCTCGGGCATCAGCGCATCATGCAGACGGTCGTCGAAAGCGCTGCCGCAATCGACGCCGTGCCGACAGTAATTACCTTCGACCCGCATCCGCGCGCCGTTCTGCATCCCGAAAATTCGCCGCCGCTGCTTCAAACTTTAGACCAGCGGCTCGCAAATTTTGAAGTTCTCGGCATAAAGCAGACAATCGTCATCCGGTTCGATAGGGAGTTTGCCGGAATCGACGCCGAAACTTTTCTGCGCGACATCGTTCACGAACGCCTGCAGGCGCGCGAAGTTTTTCTTGGAAAAGGCTTCTTTTTCGGTAAAAATCGCGGCGGAAATATCGAGCTGCTGCGCGAAATGAGCCGCAAGCTCGGCTTTTTTGCCGACGAAGTGGCGGAAGTTCGCCTGCGCGGGCACAGAATTTCGTCATCAAAAATCCGTCAGCTGCTCGCCGAAGGCAAGGTAAACTTAGCGCGCCGGATGCTCGGTCGCCCGTACGGCGTCGAAGGACAAATCATTCACGGACTTCAGCGCGGGCGGACAATCGGATTTCCGACCGCCAACCTGCATCCGCACAACCGCGTCATTCCGGAATTCGGCGTTTACGCAACCGCCACCTTGATTGAAGGAAAATGGCGGCGCAGCATCACCAACGTCGGCATTCGCCCGACATTTGACGACGACCAAAATCCTTCCATCGAAAGCTACATTTTCGATTTCGACGCCGACCTTTACGGCGACGTCCTGCGCGTGCGCTTCCTGCATCGCATCCGCGACGAACGAAAATTCGCCTCGATTGACGAGCTTCGCGCGCAAATCGAATGCGACACGCGCCGCGCGCTGCATTACTTTTCGCACGAAGGCGTCAAAAATATGCTGGCGGTCACTTAAAAATCTTAGCGCCGCAAAGTTAAATCAAATTTTTATTGCCGGTTTTCCTTCAATTCTTTATAGCGCTCGATAACGTCGTAATTTTTCGGATTGAGCCGCAGGGATTTCTCGAAGTTCGCAATCGCCAAATCTTTTTTTCCGCTTCTCGCCAGCGCTTCGCCGAGCGCGAAATAGGCGCGGAAGGAATTCGGATTGCGCTCGGCGTTGATTTGAAATAAACGCGCCGCGTCCCCGTATTTTTTCTCGTTCAAAAGCCGCTGACCGGCTTCGAGCAGCGCTTGTTCGGTCGTCGCGTATTTGTTCGACGAATTTCTGGTAAATTCATTAAAACTCTGAACGGCTAAATCGACGCCGCCTGCTGTTAAGGCTTCGTCGAGAATTTCGGAGAGCTTTTTTTGCGGCACGTAGGCGAAAATCGCGTCGAGCGCCGGGTCGGTGTTTCGGCGATAATCTTCCGATGAAAGCTCCGCCGTCAAATCCGGCGCCGTCCATTCGCGCGTGTCCCAGGGGTTCCAATCCTGCCAAAAATAAATCGAAACGCGGACGATAATCCCGCTGTTCGGCAGGACGATTTTTCGCGAATCGCCGTAAATGTTGCCCTTTGAACCCGACGGCTCACCGACGAAAATCGTGTTCGTCAATTTTTCCAAATCATTGACCAGAAACTGCGTCGCCGAAAACGTGCTGCGCCCGATGATTGTGAATAATTTGCCGCGCTGGTTGATTTTGGCGGATTTGATGATGCCGAGCAGCAGCGGTTTGTTCATGCCGCCGTTGCCGCCGCGATTGAGCCGCAAATCGAGCACGAACCGTTCGACCGGATTGGCGTCGACAAACTCGAAAAGCCGTTTTGAGAATGCTTCGATGGTCTCGTCCGTTTTATCGTTAACCTCATTGAATTGAACGTAAACCGTCCTGGATTCGCGCAAATATTCGTACCAGAATTTATTTGAAGGGTCTTTCAGCCAGAAAACCTTTGAATCCCTGCCGCGCGCGTCCGTCCAGCCGTCTTTCGGCATCCACGTTTTATCCGTGTCGGATGCCATCATATCCGCCGCGCCCGCCGCTTTTAACTCGATGGTCGATTGTTTTCCGTTGATTTCAAAAGTAAATTTTGCCGATTCGGTGCTGTCTGAGATTCCGAGCGCGTGCAAAACTTCGGGCATCGCCAGAAGATGCGGCGCGAAAAAACGAGCGTCCATCTCGTTGTCTTTGCCGATGATTTCGCGCACCGAATCGTACGCCTGCTCAACATTGAAATTGCCGATGCGCACGACCCGCGCGCCGACCAGATTAATATTTTCATCGGCGGCGGCGCGGATGAAGAGACCGTCTTTGAAAAAATACATTTTTACGGGAAACTGGCGGAAACCGATTTTCGCGTCGCGCGTCGGGTAAACGTTCGTGTGACCATCATTGACCAGCGCCGTGATGCGCGCCATTTCGACGATTATCTGATGTCTTGCAAGCGTCGGAATACGCGCGTCGAGCTTTTTCACGGCGGCGTCGAATTGCTCGCGCGTGACGGTATGATAAAGATTATTGTGCAGGCGCGGCATCTCGTTTGCCATATACCGCAAATCTTCGCGCCAGCGCGCCGCTTCGGCTTTATCGACCGTATTCATCGAAAAGCCGTTTTGTGCCCGCGCGGCATTTACAAAAAGACAGGCAGCGAGAAGAAAAATAAAAAGAGTCGAGAAGTTTTTTTTCGGCGTCATTGATTGCTCCTTTTCAAGTAAGATTTTTGAAGAATATTTTGGAATTCGTATCTAGATTGAAAACACCGCCTGGCAGCCGGCTGTGACAGAAATTAAACGGAAAATCAAAAAACGGCGAAGCGCCCGCCGGGGGGCGAACAATTATTCAAAATGAATCGTTTCTTTTTTAAGTTTGTGAACTTTTTTGCAAACCGGCACGTTTTTTGTGATTCTAATAATGATTATGCTGATGGAAGAGAATAAAAGTTTAGCGCTCAAAGAAAAAGCGATTGAACCGGTTGTCGAAGAAAACGGCAACCGGCATCACGCGCTTGTCGATACAAAAAATCTGCCGGGTTCAAAGCAGATTTCCAACGAACAGCTCATCTCGGAAGAAAAATCTTTAATCGAACAGGAAACGGCGGTCGAGAAAAATTATCAGGGCGCGCGCGGCTACCGGCGGCTTTTTCACGTTTCGCGCGTTATCGGGATGCTCTCGCTCTATCTTTATCTCGACCAGTACGACCTTCATCGCGCGCAGCACGTCAAGCAAGCCGAGACGCGGCTCGAAATCGCGCGGAAACTAACGTGGCTCGCTGTTCTGGGCGAAAAATTCCACAAAGTAAATCTGTGGTTTTTCCATCAATTTATCCTGCTGCTGCGCCGCTTTTTTATCGGCGACGACTCGAATAAAGAGCTGAATCAGGAAAAACAAGCCGTCTGGCTCAAGGAAAATTTAATTGAATTAGGTCCGACGTTTATCAAAATCGGGCAATCGATGGGCACGCGCGCCGACCTTTTGCCGCTGCCGTTCGTCAAAGCACTCGGTGAATTGCAGGACAGCGTGCCGCCGTTTGCGAATGCAATCGCGTTTGCGCGCATTGAAAAGGAATTAGGCAGGAAAATCTCGGAAGTCTATCAGGAGTTTGATATCGAACCGGTGGCGGCGGCTTCACTCGGTCAGGTTTATCGCGGCAAACTCTTTACCGGCGAAGAAGTTGCGGTCAAAGTTCAGCGCCCGAATCTGGCGGGAATCATCAAAGGCGACATCGAAATTCTGCGTAAAGTCACGAAATTTGCCGAGCGGTTTCCCTCTCTGAACGAAAACGCCGATTGGGCGGGAATGCTGCGCGAATTTGACGAAACGATTCACGAGGAGATGGATTACGCCGCCGAAGGTCGCAACGCCGAACGCTTTCGCGAAAGCTTCAAAGATTGGACAAACGTACATGTTCCGAAGATTTACTGGAACGCGACGACCGCCCGCGTTATTACGATGGAATTCATTCACGGCACGAAAGTAACCGCGCTTGATGAACTGAAGGCGCGACAGGTTTCGCCGGAAAAAGTGAATCGCCTGCTGATAAAAACTTATCTCAAACAGCTTCTCGAAGACGGCTTTTTCCACGCCGACCCGCATCCGGGCAATCTGCTCGTGATGCCCGACGGAAGGTTGGCGTTTTTCGATTTCGGAATGGTCGGACGCATCACGCCGCAATTGCAATCGAAAATGATTGACGCGTTTTTCCACGTCGTCGCGAAAGACCCGGCGGGAATCGCGCAGGATTTGATCGATTTGGATTTCCTGAAACCCGGCTCAGACCCGAACATCGTCCGCCCGGTCGTCGAAAAAATGTTCCAGTTTCATCTGAATCTAAAGCTCAAAGAAGTTAATTTCAAGGAATTGACCTACGATTTGGCGGACGTGATGTACGATTACCCGTTTCGCCTGCCGTCGAATTTCACGTACATCATGCGCGCGCTGATGACGCTCGAAGGCATCGGCATCATCACCGACCCGGAGTTCAATTTCTTTGAAACGGCGAAACCGTACGCCAAAGAATTCATGCTCAAACGCGAAGGCAAAGACTTGCGCAAAATGCTGACCGACAAGCTTTTGGGGCGCGACAAGGACGGCAAAATCGATTTGGACAGAACGTGGAAACTCGCCAAAATGGCGTTCAAGACGGTTTTTAATACAAATAAATAACTATTCTTCAGCCGCTTACGCTGTGCGAAGCCAGACGGTTAAATCGCCGACGGCTTCAAACCCGAGCGGCTGAAGTTTTTTTACCAGACCTTTTCTTTCATAACCGACGAGGTCCGCAAAATTGACGAAAGCGTGGATAAATTTAATCATTTCAGACCAGTATTCAACCCCCGAATCGGGCGCGAAAAAGTTGGAAATTCCGAAAGCTTCGCCGGTTTTATTGACGAGGCAACCCGTGACAATTTTTTCATTTTGATAGCCGGCAAGAAAATAAATTTTCGGATTTTCGAGCATCGCAGACCGAAAAATCCGCTTTCCCAGTTGTTCGTCGCCGTCCCAAGCTTTGCGCCAATCGGCTAAAATCCTTTCGCTTACGACGATTTCATATTCAATTTCTAAAGAATTATCGGCGGGCGTGAATTCTGCGGCTTCAAGGTAAAGCCATTGGGCGTCGAAAAGTTTTCTGAATCCGCGCGTTGTTAAATCGAGCGCGGCGAAGCTGTCCTTGATTGACCATTTTTCCCAATTTCCACGTTTGAAATTTTCCTCAATCGAATCGAAGATTTCGTCCGTGCGCCAATCTCGTGAAATCGTCACGAGATTTGAGTAAAACGGCGGAGTTTTTTCCGTGCAGTACCAGATAAGCTCCGTGTGCCGAAAATTTATATTTTGGGCGCTGAAGACGGCTTCATATAAATCGTTGTTGTTGAGAATTGCCTTTTTCAGTTTTTCGTTCATAATTTTCGGTATCTTGTGTCGTCAACTACGTGCTAAAAATAAACGAAAACTTTATGAAACGAAAGGCGCTAATTTTTCTCTCTCTAATTTTGTTATTTTCTTTTACGAAAGCGAACGCTCAAAAAATGCCTGTCAAAAATCAATCTAAAACCGCAATCAAGTATATAAAATCCGATTTTTCGATTAACGAGCTGGAAAATAAAGCCTGGAATAAAGCCGACACGATAGTCGTCAGTCGATACTGGTCGGGCGATGACGCGCCGGAGGCGAGACAATTTAAAGCCAAACTTTTATGGTCGGAGACGGCGGTTTACGTGCGTTTTGAAGCGAATCAAAAAGAACCGCTGGTGATTAGCGAAAAGCCGAATCTTTCGAGCAAGACGCGCGGGCTCTGGGACCGCGACGTCTGCGAGATTTTCCTCGCGCCGAACCGGGCGACACCGCGCAAATATTTCGAGTTTGAAATCGCGCCGAGCGGCGAATGGATCGATTTGGGTATTCATCAAATGCCGGACAAACGCGAAACCGATTGGGATTATGCGTCCGCGATGCAGTCGAAATCCGTCATCGGAAAAGAGAAAATCTGGATGGCGATAAAGGTCGAATGGAAAGCATTCGGCAAAACTCCGAAGGCAGGCGACGTTTGGCTCGGCAATATTTTCCGCTGTATCGGCAAAGACCCGACACGCGGCTATCTCGCGTGGTCGCCGACCGGAACGAAAGAACCTTCGTTTCACGTGCCCGAAAAATTCGGCGAGTTTGAGTTCGTGAAATAAGGTTAGCCACCTGTAACACGAATAAAAAATATAGAAAAACTCGTGTTATTCGTGTTCATTCGCGGCTAACTTTCAAAAACTCGTTTCGCTAATTTGTTCCCAGCAAATAAGACAATTCTTTTTCATCCGGCAGCGAAGTTCGTGCGCCGACGGCGCGGCATTTGAGCGCCGCGACGGCGTTTGCCATCCGCGCGCTCGTTTCGACGCTCGCGCCTTGCAGCACGCCGTAGAGAAGCCCGACGCGAAACGAATCGCCCGCGCCGGTCGTGTCCCGGCAGCCGCCGGGAACTTCGAAACCGTCCGTGCGGATAAATTCGTTCTCGCAAAAAAGGAGCGAACCCGTTTCGCCTAAGGTCATCCCGACAACCGCGCAGCCGTAACGAGATTTTATTTCGCGCAGGACAGTTTTTTTGTCCGCAATGCCGACCAATCTTTCGGGAAATTCGGCGCTTGAAACAAAAATATCGACGAGCGGCAAAACCAGTTCGATGCCTTCGAAAATATTGTCGATGTCGATTGAAATAATCGCTCCCGCCGCTTTTGCCGCGCGCGCCATCGCCAGGCAAGCCCGCGCGTCGTGCGGCGTGAAATGCAGAATTCGCCCGCGCGCGGCGATTTCCGTCGGCGCATCATTTTCCATGTAAGCGAGTTTTTTATCGCGCTTCCAGATTACGGTTCGTTCGCCGCTGCGCTCATCAATGATGATAAACGCGATTTGCGTGCGGGCGCCCGTGATTTGTTCGGCAAACTCGACATTAACGCCTTCGTCGCGCAAGGTTTGGAGCCCGAAATTGCCTTCCGCGTCCGTGCCGAAACGTCCGACGTACGCCGTGCGCGCGCCCAGACGCCGCAGTCCGACGGTCGTCGTGGCAATCTCGCCGCCGGCGGCTTGGACGTAGTCTTCCAGCTCGATTTTTGAGTTGTAAGCCGGGTATTCGGGGACGATAATTAAATAATCGACTGCGTTCGTGCCAAAGCCGACAACGTCAAATTCTTTGTTTTCAGCCAATTTGAAAGGAAACTGCATTTTTGAACTTACGGATTTGAATTTTGAAAAGCCAATCAATAATATCTAATAGTTGAAAGCTGAAAACAAACGGGCTTCAGTAGTTTTTTTGAAAAAAGTTTGCTAAATAACCGATAAACAGGTTAGATTTTTACTATCGTCTTTTAGAGTTTCGCTTGGTTTTAAAGCGACAAAGATTAAATTTAGAGAAAAATTTCGGAGAAGAAAAATAATGCCGACAGCAGTTTGTCCTGAATGTGATGAAGAAGTTTATGTTGATGCCGATTCCGAGCAAGGTGACGTTGTATCCTGCGATGAATGCGGATCGAATTTAGAAGTCGTTGGGCTTGACCCAATCGAATTAGACCTTTACGAAGGGGGCGATGACGTAGACGACGATTTTGAAGAAGAAAGCTTTTAGTTTAGTCGGCTGTCGGCAGCGACGGCGTAAAGCAGTTAATTCTTCGACATGAAAATTTCGACTGCCGGCTCCCGGCTGTCTACTTCAATTGATATCCCGTACGGTTTTGTCTGATTTTGAGATTGCTGGGTGTTTCAATCCGAACTTCATTGAATTTCCCGTCTTTGCGGGCTCCGGCTTTCGGGTAAAACGCCAGCACGTAACTGGAGGTGATTTCCTCTTCCAGACTTTTGAAAAGCGGCTCGAAATTGTTTTCGTTGACGTAGAAAGTTTTACCGCCGGTTTTATCAACCAGACCACTTGCTTCTAAAAGCGTCAGAAGCGGTCTTTTATTTCCCTGCAATCGCGAAAAAGAAGGCAGAAGAATCGAGTAAACGGTTGTTTCCGCATCGTTTGCTCGTTCAATGACGGTTTTCGCCGAAACCGTGTCGCCGACCGGAAAACCATCCGTAATCAGGATGACGGCGCGGCGCGGCAGCTGATTTTTCACGGTCGGCGGCGATTTTTTCTTGAGCAGGCGCACGGCTTCGTCCACCGCGTCGTAAGCGTGTGTCGAAAGCCCGTCATCGTCGCGCAGGACTTTCTCAAAAGTCTTTTCGAGCTTTTGCGGTTTATTCGTGAAAGATTGCAGCGTTTTGACTTCCATCCCGAAAGTCATCACGGCGAAATATGAATTGTAATCGGCGAGGCGTTTGACGAATTGCTGGAGCGCGGTTTGAAGCTGAAGAAGCTCTTCGGTCGTCATGCTGCCCGAAACATCGAGCGCGAAAACTATCGACAGCGGGCGATTTTCGTTCTGGCGGCGAATCGGCTCGAAAAAATCGATTGAGCGCTGGACGCCGTTTTCATAAAGCTTGAAATCCTTCTCGTTGAGCCCGCGCACGGGTTTTCCGTCCTTGTCGGTGACGGTTACTTCAAACGCCACCAGCTCCGTATCGACGCGAATCGGTTCGTCATCCCCGCCCTGGGCAAACGCGGCGCAGGAAAACGCGGTCGTCAGCGTGAGAAAAAGAAGCAGGAAACGCAAAATAATAAAGCCGGCGGCGGACGAATCTCCGCCGCGTTCCGATTTCCGGCTTGTGTTTCTGAAATTTAAAGCCATATCACGAATTTCAAAACTCCTGAATCTTTCGCGCCCGGCAAAACGAAAAAGAACAAATTTTAAGCTGCAAAAAATAAACTGCTTTTTAATAGTTAGACGTTTCAGAATGAACAGTTAAGGAAATCGAATCCCTTGATTTTCACAAACCGAATGCTATTCAATTCAAGCTAAATTCAATTCTATCTCAAAACCTTTTTTAATTTAACCATAAATTTCGATTTTGGATAAAAGTTTTTCGCCGCGCCCGGCGGCAGTTAATCCGCAGAAATTCAATTTGACACGAAACCTGCCATTTTGAATTGTCAGGGTGACCGATTTTCAGGTTATCGAATCCGCAACCCGCCCGTTTTCTTCAATGAATACCTAACCATCAATTTTTCAGCGGTTTGGCACGAAAAATGATATGTTTCCTGCAGTGCCGCTTTCGGCAAAGTCCGAACGGCGCGGAAAATCCCGAGAAATAAACGTAAAAGATTCTCTGCGGTTTTGGAGAAATGAAGATGGAAAAATCAACCCTCCCTAACGACAATCTGAAAGCGAAAATTTACTGGGGCATTATGCTCGGCGCGGGTTTCTTCGCGTTCGGGCTTGCCGCCGTTCAATTAACGAATTTTTCTCCGCAGCAGTTTCTTGTTTTGGGCGTCGCGCTGCTGGTTTCCGCATTTGCAAATCAGCACCAGTTTAAAATTCCCGGAACGGCGGCGACCGTTTCGGCGAAGGAAATAGCTATTTTCTGGGGCGCCATCTGGCTCGGCACGCCGGGCGCGGTTTTGCTGGCGGCAGGTGCGTCGCTTGCCGGATTCAATATTGCCGGAAAAAACAAATTCGAGTGGCTGTTCGGCGTTTTTTCAAATACGTCGGCGGCATTCGTTTCCGCGTTCGCTTTTTATTTTGTTTTGAATCGCGCGGCAGGCTTTTCGCCGGCGTTTGTCGGTGAAGAAACGATTGCGTGGCAGTGGCTGATTGGGGCAATCGGCGCGATGGCGGCGACGCAGTATCTTTTGACGACGGTTTTTAACTCGGTTTTTCTTTATCTGAAGGACGAAAATGCGCTGTCGGAAATCTTGAAAATCAGTTTTTCGCGTCCCGGAATCGGTTATGCCTTCTCGGTCATTTCAGTCTTTCTTCTTCATTTTGCGTTTCTTAAATTCGGGCTGCCATTCGGTTTCGTAATCCTGCCGCTGTCGGTTGTCAGCCATTTTGCTTACCGGCTTCACCTCAAGCGATTAGAGCAGAAAACCGGAGAAATCAGCGAAGCGAGCCGCGTTCACCTGGCGACGGTCGAAGCCCTCGCGACGGCGATTGACGCGCGCGACCAGGTCGGCGTCGGGCACGTTCGCCGCGCGCAGATTTATGCGGTCGGCTTAGGCGAGATTTTAGGTTTGTCGACGGACGAGATTAAGGCGCTCAATACGGGCGCGCTGCTGCACGACATCGGCAAGCTTGCCGTTCCCGACCATATTTTGAACAAACCGGGAAGATTGACGCCCGCCGAGATGGAGAAAACCAAGATTCATGCATCGGTCGGCGCGTCGATTTTAGAAAAGGTAAATTTCGGTTATCCGGTTGTGCCGACCGTTAAATATCACCACGAATACTGGGACGGCTCAGGCTACCCGGAAGGCTTGAAAGGACAAAATATTCCGCTCACGGCGCGGATATTGTCGGTTGCCGACGCTTACGATACATTGCGCGGCGCGCGACCCTTTCGCGCGGCGATTTCGCGTGAAGAAGCGCGGAAATTTCTTATCAACGGCGCGGGAACACAGTTCGACCCGAAAGTGGTCGATGTTTTCCTGCGCAATCTGAAAAAGTTTGAAGCCCGGATTGACGCCGAAAAACTTTCCTACACGAATGATAACCAGACAGCCGAAGATTCGCTGATTCACATGAGCGACAACGACTCCCAAAGCTACGTCGAGCAGATTAAACGCGCCAATCGCGAAGTTTTCACGCTTTACGAGCTGGCGCGGATTTTCAGCTCGTCGCTCAATCTCGAAAACACGTTCTCGCTTTTTGCGGAAAAAATCGGCGGGCTCGTACCGTTCGATACCTGTGTGATTTATCTGGCGGACGAATCGGGCGTCGAAGCGAAAGCCATCTATGCCGAAGGCAAAAATGCGGCGGCGCTTCTCAATCGCACGGTCAAAGCGGGCGAAGGTGCGACCGGCTACGTTTTGAAAAAACGCCAGTCCGTCTGTAACGTTAATCCGGGATTGGATTTTTCGTTCTGCCATCTTGATTTTATACAGGAATATTCGGCGATGGCATCGCTTCCGTTGATTGCCGACGAAAAATTGCTCGGTGCGGTTTCGCTTTATTCGTGCGCGCTCGACGTTTACGAGGACGAGCACCTGCGGCTGCTCGAAACGGTTTCGCGCATCGCTTCGGACGCGATTTTGAAATCGATTTATCACGCTGAAACCGAAACAAAAGCGTTTACCGACCCGATGACGGGACTGCCGAACGCGAGAAGTTTGCAAATTGAGTTTGAAAAAGAAGTCGCGCGTGCCGACCGTAACGGCACCAGTTTTCAGGTGCTGATGCTCGACCTCGACGGATTTAAGGCGGTCAACGACACGTTCGGGCACAAAGCAGGTGATAAACTGCTGCGCGAGCTTTCAAAAGCAATGCGCGGGCAGCTTCGGGATTACGATTTTCTGGCGCGTTATGCGGGTGACGAATTCGTCGCGATTATTCCCGAAACCGAAGACGTTTCGGTCGAAGAACTGTGCCAGCGGCTCGAAAAATCCGTCAATGATTTTGTTCTGCCAATCGGCGACGGCAGGTTTGCGCGCGTCGGCATCAGCATCGGTGCGGCTTCGTATCCGAGCGGCGGCGACTCGCTCGACCAGATTATCATTTCCGCCGACCAGGCAATGTACGGCGTGAAAATGCTTCGCAAACATTTAAAGGAGCAGCAGGCGGAAAAACCGCTTTTAGCGCAGGCTGCCGCGGCGGCTGCCGCGCAGAAACCGATTACCGTCAGACCGATTCAGCCGAAACCCGTCGGCGCAGAAACCGTAGCGACGGAACAATTATCCGAAAGCTTCGTTGTCGAATTAGACGAAAGCCACATTATTTCATCAGCCATCAACTAAAAACTTAGAAAGCTTGCGAAAAGCGGAAGTGAAGCTGTTCTTTACGGACCTGGTAAATCGCGTTCGGTCCGGCGGCTTGCGGAATCAGAAAGCGCGGCGGATTGAGCAGATAGCCGTAATCGACGCCGAACTCGCCGCCGATCGGCGTCTTGATGCGAAGTCCGAGCCCGACCGTGTTTGACCAGACGGCGCGCAGGTTTTGCGAAACGATGTCGCTCGGCACATCGGGCGCTTTGAAAATATCTTTGACGCGGCGGAAAACGTTGCCGCCGTCGTAAAACGGCACGAGGCGAACGGCATTCGATAACGGAATACGCGCTTCGAGATTGACGATTGCCAGCGCATTGCCGCCGAACGGAACGGTAAACGGGTCGAGCGGCACGACTTCGCCCTGATTGTTGTGGAAAATTCCCTGCGGCACGATTACGACGCGCGGACCGGCGGATTCAAAATCGAAACCGCGAATAGTCGTCGAACCGCCCGCGAAAAATCTTTCGCTAATCGGCAAACTTCCGTTCAGTTCGGGAAACGGTGACGATGAAAAACGGTCGCCGTTCCGGAAAACATTCGCCAGTCCGAGAATTCCGCGTCCCGCAAAAGTCGTATTTTTCAAAAAACGGACGGTGTAAAAACGATAATACGACGCCTGAAACTTTTGAAAACCGATATTTGCGCCGAGTATCGGAAGACTGACGTTGTATTCCGCCGTCAAATACTCGCCTTTCGTCGCGTCGCCCGGATTGTATCGGCAGGGTTCGGTTACTTCGCCTTTCGAGATGATATCGAGCAGCGAATAGCGAACCGCGCAGTTCTGGCGGGTGTCGCGGGCGAAAGTCACGCCGAAGCCCGAGGTGCGGATTTTCGCGTCCGGCAGAAGTAAATCCTTAATCAAAAGGCTCTCGATGTTGAACAGCCGGACGTCTTCGAATTTATACCGGATGAACAAAATGCTCCGGTCTTTAGCGCTGATTTTGCGGCTCGTTTCAGCCGAGAGCGTCAGGCGGTTGATTGTCGGGTCGCCGGTCGGATTACCGAATTCGTCAATCGGATTGCCGTTTTCGTCGATGCGCTGAACGATGCCGAAAGTTCCCTTGTCGAAAACCGAGCGGAAAAATCGCGTGACGGTCGAATCGCGCTGATATTGAGCGCTAAATGTGAGCGACGAATAACGAATCGACTTGTCCGCGTTGCGACCGTCGCGAAGGAATCGCGGGTTGATAAAATCAATCTGCGCGAGCTGCTGCAGGCGGCTCGCGCGAATGCGTGCGCCGCCCTGCAGCAGGTTTCCGAACAGATTGAAATGACGAATGTCGAAGAATCCGAACGCTCCGGCATCGGTCGATGCGCCGCCGCCGTACTGCATCAGGCGCGGCGCTTGTTCTTCGACGTTGATGATCACGTCCGTGAGCCGTCCCTCGGCATTTTCGCCCGCCGGTTCGGCTTTGATTTCGACACGTTTGAAGGCGTCGGTGGCGTAGAGATTCTGCTCGCTCGAAAAAATGTCCGCCGTGCGCAGGATTTCGCCGGGACGCAGGTTGACCGACTTTAGAATCGCGTTGCGCTTGGTCAGCCGGTTGCCGTAAACCAGCACGCGGTTGATGAAGACTTTTCTGCCCTCGTTTTCGACCTTGTATTCGATTTTAACGCGGTCTTCCGTGTCATCGCCGCCCAGTTCGACAATCGAATAGCTGACCTTGGCGTCGTAATAGCCTTGATTTGAATAAAATTCCGCCAGTTTTCGCTGCCCGTTGCGAATCTTCGCGCGCGAATAATTTTGACCGACGAGATTCGGCAGTTCGGTTTTCAGAACCGCGTCGGAAAACGCGCCGTTACCGGCGATATCGACATCGACCATCCGCGTCGGTTTTCCTTCATCGACGACAAAAGTGATGATTAAATCGTTGCTGTCGAGCGAAACGCCCTGCCGGAAAGTGACGTTCGCATTACGGTAACCAAGCTCGCGCATCAGCGATTTGATGGTTGCCGCATCTTCTCTGAGAAGCTCGTTGCTCGTATATCCGCGACCGTAGCCGAGAAAAGGAATGATGCCGAGCGCAGAGGCTTCCTGCGATTTGAGAACGGTTTTGATTTCGTCAACCGGCAAAAGATTCGTGCCTTCGATGCGAATATCGACCAATTTGAATTGACGGTTTAAGTTTGCCTGATATTTGACCTCGACCGTGCGGTTGGCTAATTCCGCGCCGCTCAGCGAAGCGCACAACAGAGTGGTTTCGTTGACCGTGTAGCTCGCTTCCGCTTCGTTAAACGCCGGCAGGACGGAACAAACCGACGAAACATCGGCGAAAAAGTAGCCGTGTTCCTGAAAATAGTTTTCCAGACGCCGCTCGCCTTCGACGATTGCCGAATAATCCAGGGAACCTTCGCGCTTAATCGGCAGCAGTTTTTTCTGCGTTCCTTCGCCGACCTTTTCGCCCTTCGATTCGACCGATACTTTTATAATCGCGCCGACCTTACCGGTCAGGGAAATGTTAATCGTGTTGGTTTCGGGCACAAATACGACGCGTTCCTCGTTTAACTCGGGCGCGAAAAAATTCTCGTCGCGCAGGGCTTCGCGGATTTTTTCCAAATCCTGATTGAGCTTTTCGCGCGTGAAAAGCTCGCCCGGCTGAAGCTTTAATTTTTCGCGCACCTTGGCGGTGTCGAAGCCTTCGATTTGAATATCGAACGTGCCGACCTTTGCCTGTTCGCCCGGAATGACATTGAACGTCACGCCGACGCGCGTTTCGCTCGTTGAAGGCTGCTGCGTAAAAGTAACTTCCGATTTGTAAAAGCCGCGGTCGCGCAAATATTCGAGAATCGTCCCCGAATTGTTCTGCAAAACCTGCTCTGAAACAGTGTTTCCCGCCGAGACGAGATTGAGCCGCAAAAGCAGCTCGTCTTCCGTAACTTCGTCGCCGACCGTATTGCCGACGACCACCGAAACGCGCTCGGCTTGCGTTTTGCGCTTGATAATAAAGCGCAGCCGAACGGCATCGGCAGCCGTTTCCGTCGCTTCGACCGCAACCGAAACCACGCGCTTCGTGTTGTAAATCGCCTGAATCGCTTCGCGAATTTTGATGGATGAATATTTTTCGCCGAGCGTGTTTTTGGCAATCAGACGAAATTCCTCTGCCGCCGAAAGGTCGCGGTCGTTGCCTTCGAAAGTGATGTCAATCGGCTCGACAATCTGCCGGTCTTCGTATCTGTTTTGAGCGATTGCTGAAAAAGGCAAAAGACAAAAAGCGAAAGGCAAAAGTAAAAACATCTTTCCAAGCTTGAGCCTTATGCTTTTTATCTTTAAGTATTTTTTTCCCTGCATTTCTGCGCCGCTGTTTTTCAAATTCTAACCCCTTACTCTTTATATTTTGCCCTTTTTTACTTTTGCCTTTAAAACCTTTTCCGCAAGCGAACTTCAAAGCTGAAAACGTCCTTGTTCCGGGTGACGTTGTTGAGCGGTCGCTGTTCGTACTGGGCGACGAACGACAGGCGATTCGAAACCCGGTATTCGACCGCCAGAACCTGATTCTGGTCTTCCGAAAGATTGGTCGAATAGGTCACCGCCAGATTGCGGTTTATTTGCCGCCCGACCGTCAGCCGCGCGCCCGGATTTCGCTGACCGGAAATAATTGGGTCGAGCTGGAATTTATTGAGCCCGAAAAGCTTGTCGGTCGCCTTGGCAATCGGCTTGTTGATAATCTGGTCGGTCAAAATCTCGGCGGCAGTGCTGATGCCCGATTGGGCGAGCGGCGAAATTCCGCCTTCGTTGCTCGCCAGGTTGCCGGTCGTCACCAGCGACACGACATCCTGCTGCGGCAGCGCCGGATTTGAAGTTAGAACGGCTTGCAGATTTTCGGTTTCGGTCAAAGGACCGTTTAGATTAACGAAAATCTGATAGCCGCTGATTTCAGTTTCTGCCCGCAAATTGATAACCGGATTGATACCGTTCGTGTTCGGCGGGAAAACCAGCTCGCCGCGCTGCACTTCGTAACGGTCGTTGCGATAGAAAAGCGTGCCGCCGCTCGCCGTAATTCTGCCTTCGACCTGCGGCGCGTCCAAATCGCCCGTCACGCGCAGGTTGAGCGAAGCCGTCAAATCCGCGATATTATTGCGCACGACCAGCGCGTTGCGCCCTTCGACGGTTAAATCCAGATTAATGTCGCCGAACGTTGAATTGCCGCTGCCGCCGCTGCTCTGCGTCAGAGTCCCTTCGCTGCGTCCGCCGATAACGTCCGCCAAATCGATATTCTGCGAGTAAAGACTGCGTTTCGCGTCGATTCTGCCGCCGATAAACGTGCTCAGCTGCGCGCCGTTTCGCCTGCCGTTGATTTCGATTTGCGCATCGCCGGTCGTCAGAAAATTCTTCGGCAGCGGCACGGTGACGTTGGTTCCCGTCAGCCCGACCCGGAACGCCTGAAGCTGTAGATTGTCGCCAATCATGGCGCCGCCCGACGCGGTGAACTTACCGCCGCCGAGGAAACCCGTGAGGTTGTCAATCTGCACCTGATTAGCCGTGAAAATCGCGCGTCCCTTCAAGCGTTCAAAACTGATTCGTTCCGAGCCGATAAACGCCGACGCGGAGGCGTTCTGCATTTCCGCCGTTCCGTTCAGATGCGCCGTTTGATTCGAACCCGTGAGGCGCACGTTGACGTCCGCCAGCCCGGCGAAAAACGCATTGGGCGAAATGACGTTCAGAATACTTAAATTTATGCGCCCGTCGATATTCAGATTGTTCGTTCCGGTATCGTTTAGCGCGACCGTTCCGCTGACGACGATATTCGAGCCGCCGCCCGCAAATTTCGCGCTTTCGAAAGTAATTTGATTCGTATCAAAGCGCACGGCAACCGGTTCGGTCGCCGCCAGCGGCGTATCGCCGATTTGCAGCGCGAGCTGCGTAAAATCCGCCGAACCTTTCAGATTCGCGGTCGTAAATTCGCGTGTCCCTGCCGCGTTGACGCTCGAAAGATTTCCTTCGAGAAAAACCGTGCCCGTTGCCTGTCCCGTAATGGCGACGTTTCCGGGCGGCGGATAAAGCGCGATAAACGGCGCGAGCTGCGTGTTGTTAAAGGTCGTTTCGGCGCGAAACGGCAGGTTCGGGTCGGCAAAATTAACCGTCGCGGCGATAGTTTGCTCCTGTCCCTGAAAATTCGCGGTCAGATTCGCGTTGAGCCGCTGGTTTTCGGTTTTGCCGTTAAAGGCAACTTCGCCGAGCGCGTTACCGTTAAACGTGACGCCGCTGCCCGTTCCGTTAAAATTGATTTCGTAGCTTTTCGAGTCGGATTTTATCCCCGTTGCCTTTGCGTTTAAATTAACCGTGCCATCGATTGCCGGAAGTTCTTCGCTTTTCCCGATAAAGGGTCGAATCCGCGCAAACGGAATGTCTTTGCCTTCGACGTCGAAATTAAACGCGGTCGTGTCGGTCTGGTAAGTTCCTTTCGCTGTCAAAGTTCCGTTGCCGAACTTCGCGTTAAAGGTTTCGAGATTGACCGTATTGCCCGCGAAAGTGACGCGCGTGTCGAGATTATCGAACGTCTGACCTTGCAGCGTGCCGTTTCGGGCAGTCAAAACGGCTTCGCCCTGCATCGCATCCGGTAAGCCCGTCAGATTCAAAGTGCCGGAAGTATCGGCTTCGAGACCGCGCAAAGATTCGGGCAAATCAACCGGCAAAGCCGCTAAAACATTGCCCGTGTTGATATTTGTCAGAATCGCCTGGACGGAAATATTGTTCGTGCCGCCGCTCGGAATATTGACGTTAAAGGCGAGCGTGCCGCCGTCGCGTTCCGCTAAAACGCCGTTTTCGAGCTTGGTTCCGGTGGGCGAAACGGCAATATCGGTTTTCAGCGAGCCAAGCTCGCGCCCGCGCAAAATCAGCGAATCGAGCGCGGCTCGCCCATCAATCGTCGGGTCTGAAACATTGCCCGTCAAAGTGCCTGTAAACGTCAGGTTTCCGGCAAATTCCGCTTTGTATTCGTCAGCTTTTTGCTGAAAATCGGGCGAAATATCCAAAACCCTGATGATGCGGTCAATTTCGTGCGCGTCCGTAGAATTCAGCGCAATGTTCAGATTCGAATTGTAGCCGTTCAAATCGAAAGTCCCGGTCGCGTTGAATTCGCTCTTTTCGGTGTTGAGCCGCGCGACGCTAACGTTAAAAAGCCCGTTTGCGGCGGTTGCTTCGACGCGTCCCGTGACGGGAATCAGCCCGCGCGCCTCGGTTCCGGCGTTTGCCGAGATGTCGGCGGTGATATTGCCGCTCGCGGTTCGGAAATTCGTTCCCGAAAAAGTGAAATTAACATTTCCGCTCGTGCTGCCTTCAATCGGCACGACGCGTCCGCCCTGCAAAGCGAGCAGTTTTCCTAAATCGAGATTCGTAAAATCGGCGTTGACTTCCGAACGGCTGCGCGCATTTAAGGCAATCGTCGCGTTGCCGGTCAGCTTCCCGTTCATCACGTCGGCAGTCAAATCCTTAAGCGCGACCTGAGAATTATCAACCGTCACCGCCGCCCGCGCCGCGCCGAGTTTTATGCTCCCGACAGTGCCGCCGCCGAGACTCATATCGGCGCTCGCGCGGTAACTGCCCGACGGTTCGAGCACGAAAACAGGTTTGTAGATTTTAACGTTTTCGAGATTTCCGCCCTGCGGCAGGTCTGAATTTTTCACGAGCGTCACGTTTCCGGCGGCAATGTCGCCGGAGCTGCCTTCGATTCTGCCTTGCCGAACCGTCAGCCGGACGCCCGCTATATTCAACGTACCCAGGACAGCCGCGTTGGTTTCGAGCTTCGCGATTTTCAAGCCGTCAACCGCGACAATCGTTTCCGCCGGAACGTCCGTGACATTGACGTTATTCGCCACGACGCCGCCGATGCGCGCGCCTTCGGCGTTGATTTGCTCAGCGGTTAAAGATTTGGAATTAAACGTGGTTGTGCCGTTCTGATAACCGATGCGCGCGTCGTTGACGACCACGTTTTTAAGGCGATTGTCCTTAAGCGTCGCGGAACTCGAAGTAATCGTGTCGGCTTGAATGTCTGTGCGGCGCGGAACGTCTTTGATTCTTAAATTTCTGGTTTTGACGCCTTCCAGCTCAAAGGCTTTGGTCTTGAATCTTCCGGCAGCCGCGTTCGGCGCGGAAACGTTTGTGACGCCTTCGTTTGAATCGAGTTTGACATTGGAAACCTGCAAATTATCGATGTCGAAGCCTTTTGACGAGAAAGTTTTCGACCGCGTATTGCCGAGCGTCGCGCCGAATTTTCCTTCGTTGTATTCGGCGACCGCGTCCGATATAAAAAGCCCGCCGATTGTCCCGAACGGCGTTTTTGCTGCCGCCGCCTGCAGCTCGCCGACCCATCTGAAATCGGTTCCCGTCCCGCGCACCATGCCGACGAGCTGCGGGTAATCAATCTTAAAATCTTCGAACGTCAGCATTTGGGCAATCGCCTTGCCGTTCGCTTCGTACATCGAGCCCTGCCCGTCGACGGTCGCGTTGACGTTTAACCCGCGCAGATAAATATTCGAAGCCGAAAGCGATTCGGACGTAATTTCGCCGTTGACTTTGTAATTTTCGCCTTCGCCCGAGACGATTCCCTTGAAATTTCCGATTCCTTTGAGCGGGGTTCCCGTCGGAAATACGGTCGAGGCTTGCGTTAAATCGACCGTCGATTCGATTTCCAGGTTGTAGCGGGGCGATTCCCAGCCGGCGGTCGTGCCTTTCAGGGTTGATTCGCCAATCGGCGTCGTCAGCTTTAAACCGGTCACTTCCGTACCCTGCCGGTCGGCGGTGCCTTGCGCGCGTAAATCGATATTTTCGAGCTTGCTTTCGTCGTACGTAAAATTTGAATTGGTCGAGGTTAAATCGAATTTGTAACGTTTTTGCTCGTCGGGCACGCTGTAATCCACGGGTTCGAGCGTAAACAGGACGTTGTTTCCGTTTGCCGCAATTTCTCGCTTTCGGTCGCCGAAATGCACCGTTCCGTCTTTCAGATTGAACTTGGTTGATTCATAAAGAAAGTTGACGCGCGTTGTTTCTTCGACAAAATTCAGCTCGGCGAAATTCGATTTGCCGTTTTCGTCGAAATTGACGTAAATGTCGGCACCGTTGATGTCGGTCGTATCAATCGAAATATCGCGCGACAATTGCCAGGCGTAGAGATTCTGGACGGTTAAAAAGAGATTGGCTTCGCGAACGAAAAAGAGCTTTTCGCCCGTCACCTTATTGTTAAAAGTCGCGTTTCGGAGTTCGAGTTTTAAGGGCGCGACCGTCACGCGAAACGTATCCGCCGTGAAATTAATCCCGATGCGGTCCATTTTCGCGACAAACTGCGTTTTGACGTAGTTGTCAAAAACGCCGTTGCGGTAAAAAAGAACGACCAGAATCACGACGAGAATTAGCAGAATGCCGAGAATGCCCGAAGCGATTCCGGCATTGCGTCGCGAGAAAAATCTGCGTCTCGCCGGTGCGGGCGGCGCTTCTTCGATACTGCTTTCCTGCGGTTCTAATTCTTCCGTTTGTTCGGTCTGATTGTTGTTTTCTTCAGACATTTTTAACCCCTTGAATGATGTCTAATATTTACAAACTGACGGTTTCGACAATTTCCAAATCAAAGCCTTCAATCGCGGCGATGCGCGGGGGATGATTGGAAAGAAGCCGGATTTTTCTGACACCCAAATCGTATAAAATCTGCGCGCCGATGCCGTAATCGCGAAAGCTGCCGTAACCGGTTTCGCGTCGTGCGGTTTGAAAATCCAAGTTTTTTTCCTGCATCAGCGCGTAAGTTTGCAACTGATGAATTAAATCCAGATTATGCTCGCGCTGACGTAAATAGAGTATCACGCCTTTGCCGTTCTCGGCTATTTTTTTAAGGGAAGAGTTGATTGCTGCGGACGCCTCGCCAAGCCGGGAACCGAACATGGCGAATGTAATATTCTCCGTTTGGACGCGCACCAAAACCGGTTCGGTTGTCTGCGAAAAATCGCCCATCCGGAGCGCGATATGAGTTTCGCCGTTGATGACGTTCTCGTAAATCGCCGCGCGAAACTCTCCGTGCTCGGTCGGCAGATTCGTTTCGACGACTTTTCTGACCAAAGTTTCCTTATGAATCCGGTAACGCACGAGGTCGGCGACCGAAACTATTTTCAAATCGTGTTTGGCGGCGAAAACTTCCAATTCCGGCATCCGCGCCATCGTGCCGTCGTCGTTCATAATCTCGCAAATCACGGCTGACGGATTGAGTCCGGCAATGCGCGCCATATCGACGCTTGCTTCGGTTTGCCCGACGCGGACAAGTACGCCGCCGTTTTTTGCGCGCAGCGGAAAAACGTGTCCGGGACGCGCTAAATCCGTCGGTTTTGCGTTCGGACTGACGGCTGTCAAAATCGTTTTCGCGCGGTCGGCGGCTGAAATTCCGGTCGTGACGCCTTCTTTCGCCTCGATTGAAACGGTAAAAGCCGTGCCGAACCCGGAAGTGTTTTCAGAAGTTTGCGGCGCTAACTGCAAATAGTCGCAGCGGTCTTCGGTGAGCGGCAGACAAATCAGACCGCGACCGCGCGCCGCCATGAAATTGATGATTTCGGGCGTCACTTTTTCTGCCGCGCAAACCAGATCGCCCTCGTTTTCGCGGTCTTCGTCGTCAACAATAATTATCATTTTGCCGTTGCGAATGTCTTCGACGGCTTCGTCAATCGTCGTTAGGGGCATTGCTTAAAATTACAGATTACTAATTGCAGATTTCAAATCGCTTGTAAAGATTAGATTTTAGCGAAAAGAAATTCTTTTGGCGAATAAGCTTCCGGTTATCAAAACAATGTCGGAAAAGAATAATTTTGCAGCGGGTTTCAGGTTATCAGCTATCAGTTATTCGTTATCAGTCATTTCGAATGTGAAATCTATGGCTCTGCGGAATAACTGATGGCTGACAACTAATAGCCGGTAGCTGTGAATGAGCCTTAAAATAATAGTTTTTCTTTGCGTTCCCGGCGGCTTTGCGGGAAACTGTTCGTGAGTGTCTTTCGAACTAAAACTCGCCTACAAATATTTTCGAACGCGGCGAAAATCGCTGGCGCGGTTTACGAGCGCGGCGGCAGTTGTCGGCATCGCGGCGGGCGTCGCGAGCTTGATAATCGCACAGTCGCTGGCGCGCGGCTTCGCCGACGAAATGCGCTCCAAAATCCTGGCAAACACGCCGCACATCGCGGTTTTTTTAAAAGACGGCGGCGCGATTTCAAACTGGCGGGAAATTGCCGAAAACCTGAAAACGGCGGAGAACACCGGCGAAGTTTTGCCGACGGCTTACGAAAACTCGCTGATTACGGGCGCGGGCGAAACGGCTTACGCGATTCTTAAAGTTCAAAATCAAACCAATTTAACCGGCAGCCAGGCGGCGGTCGGCGCGCGGCTTGCCGAAAAACTGAATCTTAAAACCGGCGACGAAGCGGAAATCGTTACTCTGGAAAATCAAACGCCCGCGCGCATCCGTGTGGCAGCGACTTTCGAAACCGGGCTTTACGATTACGATTCGACGTGGATTTACTTGACGCCCGAAAAGCACGCGCAGCTTCACGGACAATCGCAGTTTCAGCCGACGATTCTGAATGTTTCGGTTAAAGATATTTACCGGGCGCACGAAACGGCGCTGGAGGTTCGCGAATTGTTAGGTGAAAATTTCAAGGTCGTTGACTGGCAGGAAACAAACCGCCCGCTGTTTGCGGCGCTCGGGCTGGAAAGAAAAGTCGCGCTCGCGATTATCGCGCTGATAATTTTTATCGCCGCGCTGAATATCACGACGACGCTCGCGCTGCTCGTCAATGAACGACGGCTTGACATCGCGGTTTTGAGAACCTGCGGCGCAAGCACGCGAAGCTTAATCGGCGTCTTCCTGCTCGAAGGTTTGTTTTTGGGTTTCACCGGAATTTTCGGCGGCTTGATTTTAGGACTCGGGGGCTGTTTTCTGGGAAATTATTTCAGAATAATCAGTATTCCGGCGGAAGTTTATTCCCTAAATTACATTCCGCTGCGCCCCGATATTTCAAATGTTTTGCTGATTGTTTCGAGCGCCTTTGTGCTGTGTCTGGCAGCTTGCCTTTATCCGGCGTTAAAGGCAAGCCGCATAAAACCCCTCGAAAATCTACGGTCGCAGTAAAATTACCTGGTTTAACGGAAAATCTTTCCAAACAACCCGGAAATTCACATGACCGTCAAAGTCTCTATGAAAAACTCTTTTTAGGATTCTTTCCAGGTAATTTTGGATTATTCAGCCTTTTGAAACTATATTTTAGACAAGTCTCGGAAAATTCTATTCTTGAAAAATTTGTCATAAAAGTTCAGACTTAGGTTATCAGATTAACAATAGGTCACAGCACTAATATTTTTTATGTTTGAACGCTACACGGAAAAGGCGCGACGGGTGATTTTTTTCGCTCGTTACGAGGCACTGCAATACGGCTCTCAGGTTATTTCGCCCGAGCATATTCTTCTCGGCTTAATGCGTGAAGATAAAACTCTCTCAGCACGGTTTTTTCCTTTTCGCAACAGCTTTACGGTCGAAACCGTCCGGCAGGAAGTCGAGGAAAGAATTACCCCCCGGGAGCGCATTCCGCAATCGGCGGAGCTTCATCTGTCAACCGAAACCAAACGTATCTTAGCGCTCGCGGCGGAAGAAAGCCGCAAGCTCAAAAATCGTCATATCGGTCCCGAGCATCTTCTTTTAGGAGTTTTGCGCGAGGAAAAATCAATCGCCGCCGAAATTCTTTTCGGGTACGGGCTTCGCCTGCAGGACGCGCGGGACGAGATTGCCCGGCAGACCGGATTTTCGGATTTGTATTCGGTCGGCAGAGAAAAGAACGAAACGCCGCATTTACAGGAATTTACGCGCGATTTGACGGCGGAAGCCGCCGGCGGCAAGCTCGACCCGCTGATCGGGCGCGACCCGGAAATTGAGCGCGTAATTGAAATTCTCTGCCGCCGTACGAAAAACAATCCCGTCTTAATCGGCGAAGCCGGCGTCGGCAAAACGGCAATTATCGAAGGCTTGGCGCAGCGCATCGTCGAGCGAAACGTGCCGACTTTTCTTGAAAACAAACGAATTTTGTCGCTCGATTTGTCGCTTATCGTGGCGGGAACGAAATATCGCGGGCAGTTTGAGGAACGTCTGAAAAAGATTATGACCGAACTCAAACAGAACGATGAGTACATCGTTTTTATCGACGAGCTTCACACGCTCGTCGGCGCCGGTTCAGCCGAAGGCACTCTGGATGCCGCGAATATCTTAAAACCGGCTCTTTCGCGCGGCGAGATTCAGTGCATCGGCGCGACGACCCCGGCGGAATTTCGCAAATCCATCGAAAAGGACAAGGCGCTCGAACGCCGCTTTCAATCTGTCAAAGTCATGCCGCCGAACGAGGAAGAGGCTCTCAAAATCATTCAGGGACTGGCGGAGCGCTATGAATCTTTTCACCAGATTCGTTATTCAAAAGAAGCGCTCGAAGCTGCCGTTTACCAGACGAATCGCTATATTCCCGACCGCTTTTTGCCGGACAAGGCAATCGACGTTTTAGACGAAGCGGGCGCGCGCGCCAAATTGCGGTATGAATCCGAAGCCGTCGGCGAGCCTTCGTGGAAGGAAGCGGTCGAAAACTGGAAACGCGCAACGGCGAACGAAGAACAACTCCTGGCGTTTGAACTCAATAACCTGGAAGATTCTTTCCTCGCGGTCGAAGTAACGCGCGAAGACGTTGAGGAAGTGATTGCGCGCTGGACGGGAATTCCGGTACAGCGCGTCAAGCAGGAAGAAGCCAAAAAACTTCTGCAAATCGAGACGGAGCTTCATAAACGAATCATCTCGCAGCGACCCGCCATCTCGGCGCTCGCGCGTGCGATTCGGCGGTCGCGCGCCGGGCTGAAAAACCCGAATAAACCGGTCGGCTCGTTCCTGTTTTTAGGTCCGACCGGCGTCGGCAAAACCGAAGTCGCCCGCAGCCTCGCGGAATTTCTGTTCGGCTCCGAGCGCGCTCTGGTTCGCTTCGACATGTCGGAATACATGGAAAAACACGCGGTCGCGAAATTTATCGGTTCACCGCCGGGATATGTCGGGCACGAAGAAGGCGGGCAATTGACCGAAAAATTGCGCCGCACGCCGTATTCGGTCGTCCTTTTCGATGAAGTCGAAAAAGCGCATCCCGATTTATTTAATGTGCTTTTGCAGGTTTTTGAAGACGGCGTTTTAACCGACGCGCAGGGCAATACGGTCGAATGTAAGCACGCGATTTTTATAATGACTTCAAACCTCGGTGCGCGGTTTATCCAGAAACGAGCGACGCTCGGGTTTCAGGTAAACGGCGAGGCTTCGCGCGAAAAGATGGAAGAACAGGTGCACTCGGAAGTGAGAAAAACCTTCGCGCCGGAATTTATCAATCGCCTTGACGAGATAATTATTTTCGATGAGCTGGCGGATAAAGATTTGTTTGAAATCATCGATTTGCAAATCGCGAAGCTCAACGAAATGCTCGAAAAACGCGCGCTGCAAATTCGCCTGACGACGGACGCCAAACAATGGCTGATTAACAAAACCTGCAGCGATAGAAGTTACGGCGCGCGACCGCTGAAGCGTGCGCTGCAAAAGTACGTCGAGGACGAGCTTTCGGAAGCCTTGATTCAGGGCGATTTGACGGAAGAAAGTCTGGTCGAGATTTTCTGCGAAAAAGATAAGCTGGCGTTTCGTGTCCTGCGCCTCGAAGAAACGCTTTTCGAAGGCATCGGCGAGCGGACGGTTTAGTCGAGAGTTTGGAGTTTAGAGTTCGGAGTTAAATCAATCAAACTCCGAACTCTAAACTCCGAACTCCAAACTTTTTAAGGTTAATTTGCGTGAAAGAATCGCTTAATTCTTTCACGCTTTTTCTTTTTTGCCGATTTGTCTGTATAATTTGAAGATTTGTTGGACTAGTTAGCGAAAAAGGCAACCAAGCCTAATTTGAGTGAATCAAAGTTCGCGTATCAACCCAACGTGGTAACCGCCCGTTTTTTGAAACAATTTATTTTGAAATTGTTTATTAGTTTGGTTTTCAGGGCGATATTCATTTAGGCAGCAATAGCCAAAAAACTTGCAATTATAAAGGAATCGGTTTTATGCACATTTTTCGCGCTTTTGGTTTCAGTTTGTTGATTTTTGCGTTCAGCACCGTTTCAACAATCGCCAAGACGGACGATAAAACAAACGACTCTCCAAAAACCGTCACGACGACCCAGCAACAGCAGCTTGTCGAATCGGTTGACATTCAAGGCAATCGGCGTCTGAAAGACGAAGATTTGCTTTATTACATCAAAACGCGTCCCGGCGATGTCTTTAATCAAGCCGCGCTCGAACGCGATTTACAGGAACTTCTCTCGCTTAACTTTTTCGATAAAACGGCGACGCGCGTTCTGACCGAAGAAGGCGTGCGCGGCGGCGTCAACGTCATTTTCGAAGTCCGCGAGCTGCCGATTATCCGCGACCTGCAATTTGAAGGCTTGAAGGCGGTTCCCGAATCGGACGTTTTGAAAGCTTTCCGCGAACAGCGCGTCGGCATCTCGAAAGAATCGATTTACAATCCGGTCAACGCGCAGAAAGGTATCCGCGTTATCCGCGAACAGCTGGCGTCGAAAGGCTTTCCGAATGCCAAAGTAACGGTTAAGGACGAAGAAGTTTCGGCGACTTCGACTGCCGTGACGTTTGTCGTCGAGCAGGGATATCGCTCGCGTATCGTCGATATTGAATTTGAAGGCAATTCGGTTTTCAAAGACGGCGAGCTGCGCGGTCAATTGCAGCTCGTTCAAGAAACCGGAATTATTTCGCGCTTTAAGGGAATGGACATTCTCGATCTGAGAAAACTGCAGTACGACCTGCGCAAAAACGTTTTGTCGTACATGTTTTCGAAAGGTTATTTTCAGGCGCGAATCGGCGAGCCGCAGGTTGTCGGCTTAGGCTACAAGCGCACCGGGCTGCCGATTATCGGCAGTCTTCCGCTGCCCGTCATTTCCTCGAAAGACGACACTTTGAAAATCATCGTGCCGGTCACGGAAGGCAAAATCTTCCGCGTCGGCGACCTGAAAGTCGAAGGCAACTCGATTTTCTCGGAACAGCAGATTCTCTCTTACGTCGGTTTGAAAAAAGGCGAGATTGCCAACGGCAAACGCCTGCAGGACGCCGTTTACGAAGATTTGAAAAAGGTTTACGGCTCGCAGGGATTCGTTCTTTACAACGCCGAGTTCGACCCGGTTTTCAAAGACAATCCGGCAAACCCGGAAGAAGGCATCGTCGATGTGACCATCACGATTGACGAAGGCAAACAGTTTCGTCTGCGGCGTCTCGAATTTTCGGGCAATACGTTTACGCGCGATAAAATTCTGCGCCGCGAGGTGCTGATTAACGAAGGCGATATTTATAACCAGATTGCGCTTGAAACTTCGGTCATTCGTCTTAACCAAACGGGTTATTTCGACCCGATTGATAAAGACCAGGACGTTGAAATTCGCACCGACGAAGAACAGGGCGACGTTGATTTGGTGGTTAAAGTTAAGGAAAAAGGTCGCCAGCAGATTTCTTTGAACGGCGGCATCTCGGGTATCGGCGGCTCATTTTTCGGACTCGAATATTCGACCAACAACCTTTTGGGACGCGGCGAAACCGTTTCGTTCCAGTTCGGTCTCGGCAATCGCCAGCAGAGTTTTCAGCTGACGTACCAGAATCCGTACTTTAAAGACCGTCCGATTTCGGTCGGGTTTTCGCTCTTTGCGACGCGCTATAAATTCTTTGGCGAAGGAACTTTTCTCTCGCAGAATACTGATTTGCTGACGGACATTTTGAGCAATCCGCTCGCGACCGTCACGACCGACGAAGCGAATCTTTTTACGCAGGCAACTTACGGCGCGTCCGTTTTTGCGACCGCGCCGCTTTCCGAGCTGTTATTTAAGAAACGCCGATTCACCCAATTTTCGCGCGTCGGTTTAACTTATCAATTTTCGGCAACCTCGATTACCGAGCCGGCGGTTAACCAGGCGGGAAATATCTCGACGCAGATTCCGGTTATTTATTCGCAGCCGAATATTATCACGAGCCGCGTCACGGGAAGTTTCGTGTACGATTCGCGGCAGCCGTCGTCAAACGGCATCGATACGCTGCGCGGCTCGCAGCTTTCCGCTTCGTTTGCTTTTTCAGGCTTGTTCGGCGACGTGAGAACTTATCAGCCGACGATTTCTTACACGTCGTTTATTCCGGTTCGCCGCAAAAAATCGAAGAACCCGGAAGTTTTCGGATTTCGTCTTATCGGCGGAACAATCGGAAGTTTTGCCACGACCGATAAAATCCGCAACGCCAATTCGCTCTCGTTTGTCGGCGGCGTGCCGATTTACGAACGCTATTTTTTAGGAAGCGAATACGACATTCGCGGTTACAATACGCGCTCGATCGGTCCGATTGCGCCGTTTGACACATACGTTACGACGCGCAACGTCGTGGTCGGCAACAATAACAGCGCGAGCGGAACACCGACGATACTTGCCGGATTGCCGCCGGAAAGACTTCAGGAAATTGCCAATCTCGGACTTTTAACCGGTCCGAGCGGCTCGAATTCGGCGTTACTTACCAACTCGTATCGCTTTATCGGCGGCGACACGCAGGTTCTCGGCAACTTTGAATATCGCATCCCGATTTTCGGACCGGCAAGTCTGGCGCTGTTTGCCGACGTCGGTTCGGTCTTCAACATACGAAAAACCGGAACGCAGACGATTAACAGTAACTTTTTGGCGGACGATACATTCCTCGGACCCGGTGTGCTGACGGCTTTAGCGGCGCGAAATGCGCCGGCAATCAATAATTTCGGCTCGCTCTATTTTCGACAGAATCATCTGGTAACGACGGAAGAATTCAGACGCTTCTGTGTTCGCGACCCGATTCCTTCGTGTGCGCCGGAAACCGGCATTCAGCAAATCTTCCTGCGCGGCGAAGCGCAGACCAATTCGCTCGTCCGGGTTGACGACGCGGCGTTTAACGATTTCACCGATTTTCGTTCGAGCATCGGGATTGAGTTTCGCGTTCAGGTGCCGATTGTCAATGTGCCGTTTCGCCTGATTTATTTTTACAACCCGAACGCCAAAATAGGCTTCAGAGAAGAATTGCCAAATCTGTTTTTGCCGGGTAAGCGAAGCGGCTTCCGCTTTACGGTCGGCAGGACGTTTTAATAGATTGACAAGAATTGCCCGATAACTTATTATTGCTGTTTCTCAAAAATAATCGCAATCATCAGGCAACAATTTTCAGGTTTTAGGTTTCAAAGGAATAGTTAGAATAATAGCGACTAGCCTTTTTATAATTTTAAGGAGTATCAACAAAAAAATGAGAACATTTCGTTTATTAGCCGTTAGTGTATTTTTTGCGGCAATTTTCGCGGTTTCGGCGCTTGCCCAAACCACCCCGGGCAGCAAAATCGGTTTAATCAACACCCAGGCTTTCGATGATGACAAGCAAGGCATCAACAAATACGTTGCCGCTTTGAACACTCTCGAAACCGAGTTCAAGCCGACGTTTACCGAACTGCAGACGTTAGGAACCAAAATTCAGGCTTTGGAAAAAGAAATTCAGGATTTGCAGGCAAAAATTCAAGACCCGAATAACAAAGTGCCGATTCCGCAGGCGACCGTTAACGCCAAGCTTGAAGAATATGACAAGTTAACCCGCGACTTTAAATTCAAGCAGGAAGATGCGAAAGCGCGCTACCAGCGCCGCGAAGCAGCGGTCATGGGACCGATTCGCCTGGACATCGGCAACGCGATTCAGGAATATACGAAGAAAAACGGCTTCGTAATTATGCTCGATGTTGCAAAGCTCGACCAAGCCGGATTGATTGTCGGCATGGACGAAGCGGCGGACGTGACCAAAGCGTTCATCGTCTTCTATAATGCTCGTCCGGCAACGACCGCAACCACGACGGTTCCTAAGTAGGACAAAATAAAAAGGCATGTCATCGAAAGAAGTCAGAAGTCGACGCACGCGAGTGCCGGCTTCTGACTTCTTTATTGTGAGGGGCAGGTTTTTTCAAAATCCTAAATTTACAAATCCAAAACTTTCCGCTAATTTGTAATTTGAAATCTGTAATTTCTAAATTGCTTTAAGCATTATGACTGTTTTGCTAGATTCACGCGCCATTCAGGAAATCCTGCCGCATCGCTACCCGTTTTTGCTGGTCGATAAAATTATCGAACTCGAACCGCGCCGGCGCATCGTCGGTATCAAACAGGTAACCATCAACGAATCATTTTTTCAGGGACATTTTCCGGACGCGCCCGTCATGCCCGGTGTTCTGCAAATCGAAGCGCTCGCACAGGTCGGCGCGATTTTGGCGCTCCGCGAGTTTGAAGACCGCAACAATAAAATTCCGTTTTTCAGCGGCATCGAACAGGCGCGCTTTCGTCGCCCCGTCGTGCCGGGCGATACTCTGACGCTCGAAGTGACGGCGATTCGTATCGGAAGTCGTGTTCAAAAGATGCGCGGTGAAGCGAAAGTCGACGGGCAGATTACCGCCGAAGCCGAAATCATGTGCATCATCGGCGACCGACCGAAAGGATAAAATTTTATGCAGAAAATCGAACTTACGTATCTTCAAATGACTCTTATCGGGATGGGCGTCGGTTTCATTCTGGGATTGATTCCTTTAATTCTGGGAATCATCAAAGGAAAAAAGAAACCGGCGTTGTGGGGCTTTGTCGCTTCGATTGCGGCGGGCGCGGTGTGGAGCTTGTTAGCCCTGGTGACGATGATTGTTTCCGTCTGGCTGATTTTGAGAAAGCCGGTTCAAAAGGTCGAAGCCGCGACCGAAAATCCGGTTGATGTTCCGGTCAAAGATTCTCCAATTTCCTCCGAAAATCAGGTTTCAGGTGATTAATTTGTAATTTGTAATTTGTAATTAATCACCTATCTTTATGTCATCTTTTATTCATCCGACAGCTATTGTCAGCCCCCGAGCGAAAATCGGTGCGGATTGCCATATCGGCGCGTTTTGTACCGTTGGCGACGAAGTCTCGTTAGGCGACAAAGTTCATCTCGAATCGCACGTCGTCGTCGACGGAAAAACTTCCGTCGGCAACGAAACGCGCGTTTTTCCGTTCGTCTCAATCGGCTTGGCGCCGCAGGATTTGAAATACAAGGGCGAGCCGACCGCAACCGAAATCGGGCGGCGCAATCATATCCGCGAATTCGTCACCATTCATCGCGGAACGGCGGGCGGCGGCGCAGTCACGCGCATCGGCGACGACAATCTGCTAATGGCACAGGCGCACGTCGCGCACGATTGTCAAATCGGTAACGAAGTCATCATGGCAAACGCCGCAACCTTAGCCGGACACGTCACGATCGCCGACCGCGCAAACGTCGGCGCATATTCGGGCGTTCATCAATTCTGCCGGGTCGGTCGCGAAGCTTTCGTCGGCGGTTACTCGGTCGTCGTCAAAGACGCGCTGCCGTTCGCGATTTCACAGGGCAACCACGCGAAATGTTACGGGCTAAACCGTTTGGGCATGAAACGTCGCGGCTATTCGAAAGAAACAATCGAAAAACTGCATCACGCCTATCACCTTTTGCTTTCGTCAAAACTGAATACCTCGCAGGCGGTCGAGCGGATGAGAGTAGAAATCACCGATTGCGCGGAAGTCGATTATCTAATCGAATTTATCGAAACATCGACCCGCGGCGTCGTTAAATGAGTTGAGAGTTGAGAGTTGAGAGGTAAAATCAAAAACTCTCAACTCTCAACTCTCAA
>DASWRC010000160.1:0-33449 GCA_036403375.1 Pyrinomonadaceae bacterium | reverse complement strand
TCTTCCGATTCGCTGACGCGTAAGCCGATTGTCAAATCGACCAATTTCAGAATCAAGAGCGAACCGGCGACCGCCAATGCAATCACAATTCCGATTCCGGCGAGCTGATTGACGACCTGCATGGCGTTGCCTTCAATCCAGCCGACCGGCAGCGCGTTTCCGTTCGGGTCTTTGAAAATCGGGTTAATCGTGCTCGTCGCTAAAACGCCGGTCAAAATCGCACCGAAAATCCCGCCGATGCCGTGAATGCCGAAAACGTCGAGCGTGTCGTCATACCCGAAACGTTTTTTGACTTCGCAAACCATCATGTAGCAAGCCGCCCCCGCGACTAAACCGATTAAAATTGCCGAAATCGGCGAAACGAATCCGGCGGCGGGCGTGATGCAGACAAGTCCGGCAACCGCGCCTGAAATCGCGCCTAAGGTGGTCGGTTTGCCGTGTGTGAACCATTCGATAATCGTCCACGTCAGCATCGCGGTCGCGGCGGCAAAATGCGTCGTCACAAACGCGTTGGTCGCCAGACCGCTTGCCGAAAGCGCGCTTCCGGCGTTAAATCCGAACCAGCCGAACCACAGCAGTCCCGCGCCGATAAGACTGAGAACCGTGTTGTGCGGTGCGGTCGGCTCGTTTTTGTAATCGATGCGTTTGCCGAGATAAATCG
Organism: Pyrinomonadaceae bacterium; assembly: GCA_036403375.1. Lineage (GTDB taxonomy): Bacteria > Acidobacteriota > Blastocatellia > Pyrinomonadales > Pyrinomonadaceae > JAFDVJ01. The sequence goes on along the minus strand of DASWRC010000160.1, from coordinate 32,788 downwards.
CGCAAACCAGCGCTGAAACGCCCGACGAAATATGCACGACCGTTCCGCCCGCAAAGTCCAGCGCCGGAATTGTTCCGCCAAGCACGGCGTTCAAAAAACCGCCTTTGCCCCAAACCATGTGCGCCAGCGGAAAATAAACCAGCAAAGTCCAGAGCGTCGTAAACGCGACTTTCGCGATAAAGCGAATGCGTTCGGCAAAGGCGCCGGTAATCAGCGCCGGCGTGATAATCGCAAACATCAGTTGAAAAATCATGAACGACTGCTGCGGCAGGGTCGTCGAATAATCGGCGTTCGGCTCACTGCCGACGCCGCGAAGGAACGCGAAATCAAGCCCTCCGATAAATGCGTTGCCTTCGGAAAAAACAAGGCTATACCCGACAAACGCCCACAAAAGCGTGACGATGCCGATTGAAATCAAACTTTTGAGCATCGTCGAAAGCACGTTTTTCTGCCGGACAAGTCCGCCGTAAAAAAGTGCCAAGCCGGGAACGGTCATCAGCAGCACGAGCGCCGAACAAAGTAAAACCCAAGCGTTATCGGCACTCGCCTGCGCGGTCGCGGCATTCGTTTCGAGCTTCGCGATACGCTCGCTTAAATCCTGCGCGAGTGTCAAGACCGGCAGCGAAAAAATTAAAACGAACAGAGAAAATAGCCTAACTGGTAATTTTTTTAGCATTTTCGTAATAAAAAGTAATTTTTGTAGTTTTCCTGCTTTAGTGATTTAGCAAGCACCGTTCCACTAAAATCAAATCTTATTAAGTCACAGAGTTTATTATCTTTTGTTCATTAATTCACAAAGTCGCCGCAAAATAGAAAAAGAAAAATCCGACAAATTTGTCGGATTTAACAACTGTTACATACAAAATTGTCGGAAATGATTATTTCTTAGTATTTATCGAAAAATATTGATACAATCGAAATTGGTTTGACCATTGTGGCGACAATTTTGTAGGAAATGAATGAAAATCAGCTCGACATAATTCAATCGATAATTCACGTTCTGAACGACTCGCAGATTCCGAAATCGAATCTTTCCGGCGTCTTGGAATTGTTAGCCGAAAAATTTGCGGCGACCCGCAGTTTTTTGCTGATTCATCAGGAAGAAACCGGCAAATTGGTTCCGGTGGCAGTCAACGGTTTGGACGCGTCCGAGTTTCGGCGGCTTGAAAATAAAGCGGAAAACAGCTTGTTCCGGACGGTTTTTGAAAGCGGCAAAGCGGTCGTCGTGCCGCGCCTCAGTTTTGAGCCGACACTCGGTTTTCTTCAAAAATTAGAGCCGGAGACAAGCCTCTTTGTGTTGCCGGTCGTTTTGGAAAATAAAATTCTCGGCACATTTGCGGCGGAATTCTTTTATCGGGAAGGAATCGAGTTTGAGCAGCCCAAAGTATTTTTAGAAATAGTCGCGCTGCTGATTGCGCAGGCTTTCAAAATCGAGGATACGATGTTCGCCGAAAGGCAAAAATTGGCGGACGAAAATTCGCACTTGCGGCAGGAATTGAAAGAAAAATACGATTTTTCGAACATCATCGGAAATTCCGGTCCGATGCGGCAGGTTTACGACCAGGTTTCGCAGGTTGCGCGCTCGAACGCGACTGTTTTGCTGCGCGGCGAATCGGGCACGGGCAAGGAAATGATTGCGCACGCGATTCATTACAACAGCTTGCGCTCGAAACAGCCGTTTATCAAGGTCAACTGCGCCGCGCTGCCCGAAACTTTGATTGAGTCCGAGCTTTTCGGTTACGAGCGCGGGGCTTTTACGGGCGCCGACCGCCGCAAAAAAGGGCGTTTCGAGATAGCCGGCGGCGGCACGATTTTTCTCGATGAAATCGGCGATTTGCCGCCGCAGACGCAGATAAAACTTTTGCGCGTGATACAGGAACGCGAGTTTGAACGCCTCGGCGGCACCGAGACGATTCGCGTCAATGTTCGCCTGATTACGGCGACGAATAAAAATCTGGAAGAAGCGATTGCGAGCGGCGCTTTTCGCGAAGATTTGTTTTACCGCCTGAACGTTTTCACGATTTTTCTGCCGCCGCTCAGAGAGCGAAAATCCGATATTCTGCTGCTCGCCGAGCATTTTCTCGCCAAGTATGAACGGGAGCACGACAAGGAAATAAAGCGCATTTCGACGCCGGCAATCGATATGCTCGCGTCGTATCATTTTCCGGGCAACGTCCGCGAGCTTGAAAACGTTATCGAGCGTGCCGTGCTGGTTTGCGACGAGCAGGTCATACACGGTCATCATCTGCCGCCGACGCTGCAGACGGCGGAAGTTTCCGGCACGGTCACGCAGGGCTCGCTCGTTGCGGCGATTGAAGCATACGAAAGCGATTTGATTCAGGATGCGCTCAAATCGACGCGCGGAAACGTCGCCAAAGCGGCAAAAATGCTCGATTCGACCGAGCGAATCTTAGGCTACAAGATAAAAAAATACGGCATTGCTCCAAAGCGTTTCCGCAGTTAAAATCATAATTTAGCCGCGGATAAACGCGGATTTCGCGGATTTAAAAATATTTGATTTAATCTGCGAAATCGGCGAAATCCGCGGCTAAAAATTGTTTTAGAAGATGCAGGACATTAATTCTCTAATCCGAGATTTGCCCGACGCCGAATCGGCGCGGCGTTTTCTGGACCAGTTTGCCGAAAAAAATCCCGCGCAAAATAATAAACTGCTCAAAAATGAAGGCTTGCTGTCGGACGTTTTGACGCTCGTTTCGTTCAGCCCGCTGCTGGCGGCGACCAGCTTACAGAATCCGGGTTATTTGACGTGGCTTAACCGGCATCGCTCGGAATCGAAAATCCGCGACAAAGAGGAATTGCTCGAATCTTTAGGGCGATTCAGTTTAATGAATTCGATGGTCGAGCCGCAAATTTTGCTCGCTCGTTTTCGCCGCCGCGAGCTTTTGCGTATCTTTTTGCACGACATCCGGCGGCTGGCGACCATTTCCGAGATTACGGAAGAAATCTCGAATCTGGCGGACGCGATTCTCGAATACGCGCTTCGTTTAGCGAAACAGGAACTCGACAATCGCTTCGGAATTCCGCTCGAAACGGACGAGAAAGGGCGCGCCAAACCCGCCCGCTTTTGCGTTGTATCACTTGGCAAGCTCGGTTCAAAAGAGCTGAATTACTCGTCCGACATCGATTTGCTTTTTCTTTATTCGGCGGACGGAAAAACTTCCGGGCAGGGTACGAAAGGCGAAACGACGAACCGCGAATATTTTGTCAAATTGGCGGAATTCGTCGCCCGGCTCGTCGGTCAGCAAGGCGGCGAAGGCGCGGCGTATCGCGTCGATTTGCGGCTCCGCCCGCACGGTCGCGTCGGCGCGCTCGCATTGTCGGTCAAAGACACGATTCGCTATTACCGAGGCGAAGCGCGAAACTGGGAACGACAGGTTTTGATTCGCTCGCGGGCGAGTGCGGGCGCCGCCGAACTCTATAAAAAATTCTTCGCGGAAGTCGAAAATTTCGTGTTTTCAAAGGATGAAACCGTCGAAGACGCGCTTGAAAACGTGCGGCTTTCGAAGGAAAAAATAACGCGCGAGAAAACGTCCGTCAAAGGTTTCGACGTTAAACTCGGAACGGGCGGCATCCGCGAAATCGAATTTATCGCGCAGGCTTTGCAGCTGGCTTACGGCGGGCGCGACGAATGGCTGCGTTCGCCGCACACATTGATTACGCTCGCGCGGCTTGCCGACCGGAATCTTTTGAGCGAAGGCGAATTGACGGAGCTTTTCGACGCCTACGAATTCCTGCGGCGCTTAGAGCATCTTTTGCAGATGGAAAACGGGCTGCAAACGCATCTCGTGCCCGAAGATGCCGCGCGCCGCGCGCTGTTTGCACGGCGGATGAACTGCGCCGATCTGGACGATTTTAACGCGGCTCTGAATTTTCATACGGCAAACGTCTGCCGGGTTTTTACACGGATTTTTTCAACCCACAGACGCGAGGAGAAAGATGCAAAGGCGCAAAGCGCATCTAAAAATGGCTTCGAAGATGCGGCAATTTTGGCTGAAACGAACGGTTTGAAATCCGAAATTTCAGATGCCGGATTTCAGATTTCCGAGCCGCACAATGCGATTCAGCCGATTCTTTCGTCGCTCGAAAAATCGAGTCTGAAAATCGATTTAGATAAAAAAACGCTTGAAACGCTCGCGCGGCTTGCCTGGATTTCGCCCCCGTTCGCCGAGCTGGTGGCGGCAAATCCGGCTTTGATTCGCGAATTGCCGGATGTGGAAAAGGATTTCGGCGAGCCGGATTATACCCGCGTTTTGCTTTCGAAAGTCGAATCGGAAAAAGATTTTGCGCATCGGCTGGCGGCTTTCAGGCAAACGTGGTCGCAGTTTTTACTGAAAATCGTGGTTTTCGACGCGTTTGAAAAAATCGCCCGCGAAAAAGCCAAAGAGCAGCAAACAAAACTTGCCGAAGCGAGTCTTGAAGCCGCGATTTTTATCACCCGAGCCGAGCTTGAAAATCGTTTTTCGACTCCCATAGACGATTTCGGTTTCGCGGTTCTCGGGCTTGGAAAGCTCGGCGGGCGCGGGATGGATTACGGCTCGGATTTGGATTTGGTGCTTATTTTTGATGACGAGAAGCCGCCCGGGAAAAGCGATTTGACGCCGGCTGAGTTTTACGCCCGGACGGTCGAAATTTTTGTCACCTGTCTTTCGGCGATGACGCGCGAAGGCAGCCTTTATCGGGTCGATTTACGGCTGCGTCCCGACGGTAAAAACGGCGCGACCTCAATCGGCAAAACTGCTTTTCTCGACTACCTGAGAACGCGCGCGACAATTTGGGAATGGCTCGCTTACGTTAAGCTTCGCTTTGCGAGCGGCGATGCGGGCTTGGGCGAATACGTCGAAAGAGAAGCGCGAAAAATTATTCACGCGCAGGCGCGAAACGCTAAAACCGACGAATTGAAACGTGAAACGCGGCGCGTCCGCAGCCGTTTGGAAGAAGCAAAAAGCCTCACGAAACGCGGGCGCGAAATCGACATCAAATTCGGCGCCGGCGGAATGCTCGACGTTTATTTTGCGATGCGTTTTTTGCAGCTTCGGGATAACGTGCCCGACGATGAAAGGAATCGTTCGACCGGTTTTATGCTCGCACGGCTTTATGAAAACCGTTCTCTGAGCCGCGCGGATTTTGAAAATCTTTCAAACGGCTACGAATTTTTATCCGAGCTTGACCATAATCTGCGCTTAACGGTCGGTCGCTCGACGCGCCTTCCGTTTGCCAATCAAAACGCCCTCGAAGTTATCCGCGAGCGAATGAAAATCGCTTCCGTCGGTAAATTTCTTGAAAAACTGACCTTTCACCGTCTCAACATCCGTGCTTCGTTCGAAAATATTCTCAAATGATTGTGAGAGTTGAAAAACTGTAACAATCCGCCGTCCTTAAACTTCAGAAAATAAATACCTTTAAGATTAAAGAGCGGTCTGCCGATTTGCGAGGCGATAATTATGAACTTTAAAAATTTTATTTCAGCCGTCCTGCTGGCGGCGTTTATGTTAAATGCTTTTTTGCCTGTGATGGCGCAGCAGAGCGGCGGCACGGATGTTTTTGAAAAGGTCGAGCTGCTCGTGCCGAGCGGCGACAAAGTCAGCGAAAAAAGCGTGCGGCTGCGGTTTCTGGCGGACGAATTACGGATTGAGGCAATTTCGGACGGCAAAATTCTGAAAGCGTTCAAATACACGGAAATCCGCGACGCTGAATATTCTTACAGCAAAAATCCGCGCTGGAAGACCGGCTTGGGCTTGGGCGCCGCCGCCATACTTTTCCCGCCGCTGCTTTTAATCGCCATTCCCATTGGATTTTCAAAACACCGGCGACACTGGCTGACGGTTAAAACCGACGGCGATTATGCAGTTTTGAAATTGAGCAAAAACAACCGGAAACTCATTTTGCCCGCGTTTGAAACAAAAAGCGGAATCTTCGTCAATGGCGCGGGCGAAAACAAATAGATATGAAAAACTTTACAAAAATACTGGTTTTAATCGCCTGTCTCGCCTTTTCGGCGAGCGCGCAGACGGAAACTCTGACTAACGCAAACGTTATCGAGATGTCGAAAATCGGACTCGATAAAGAAATAATTCTCAAAAAAATCAGCGATTCAAGAAACGCCTTCGACGTTTCATACGGCGCGCTGATTGAGCTGAAAAAATACGGCGTCGAAACGGCGGTCATCGCCCTGATGATGGAAAAGGCGGAACAAAAAACTCCCGTTAATCCGAGTACGACGCCGCAAACCGTCAATATGTCGCAGAGCTTTTCGGACAGCGTGCCGCGCAATCAGCCGTCTTCGCCCGATGTGCCTTCGGCGAAAGAGGCACTTCTGGGCGCGCGCACTATCGCGATTGAAAAATCTTCAATCAACCCGTCGCGGCAGGCGCTCGAAAAAGAGCTTCTCAAGCGCAAGGAATGGACGCGGTTTAATTTGAGCATCGAGCGCTACAAGGAATCGGCAGACCTTTTCATGGAAATCGGTTTCGTCCATTTTTCGCTGATTACGCACCGCTACGTCTGGCGCGTTTACGACCGCCGCAGCGGAATCGTCGTCGCGGCGGGCGAGACGACTTCGTGGGGAAGCCTGGCGGAAAACATCGCGCGCGACGTTGCCAAAAAATTAAATGCGCTGACGGTGAAATAATTTTCTTTTAAGATGGCGCGGAAAATTGTATAATTTTCGCAATCTCATGAAGTTCACCGTAGTCTTCGGAATAATTTTGTTGGCGTTTGCCAGTGTTCACAACGCGCAGTCGCGGCGCAACACGACTTATTCGGAAAGCTCGCCGACCCTGGAAAAAAGAACCGATAAAAACAGCGAAGAAACTGAAACCGAAGCCAGCCCGAAAAATGCGGATGAGGAAGAAGTCATTCGGGTCGAAACGGATTTGATAATGGTTCCGACGCGCATTACCGACCGCAGCGGAAAATCCGTCGGCGATGTCAAACGGCAGGAATTCAAAATCTACGAGAACGGCGTCGAGCAGGAAGTCGCGTATTTTGCCGTCGAAAACCAGCCGTTCACGGTCGCGCTCGTTCTGGACATGAGTTATTCGAGCGTTTTTAAGCTCTCGGACATACAATTTGCGGCGTACGAATTTATCAATCAATTAAAACCCGAAGACAAGGTAATGGTCGTCGCGTTCGACGAAAAGCCGCACGTTTTGTGCGACCCGACCAATAACCGGATGGCTTTAAAGCTCGCGATTGACAGCACGAGCATTTCTTCGGGCACGGGGTTATACAAGACTCTGGATTTGGTTTTAAACGAAAAAATGAGCCGGATTCCGGGTCGTAAAGCGATTGTTCTCTTAAGCGACGGCGTCGATACCGCGAGCGGCAGACTGTCGGCGGAAGACATTTTAAAATCCTCAGCCGAGACCGACGTGCTCGTTTACCCGATTCAATACGACACATACGAAGACGTGCAGCGGGCGCGGAAAGACGCGGCGGAAATTCGCTACGACAACAACGACCGACCGTACGCGGTGCAAAGAGGGGCAATCAAAGGCGAGCGGCTCGAAGATTACAAGGCGGCGAACGAATTTTTAAATAAACTTTCCGACCAAACCGGCGGCAATGTTTATAAAGTCGCCGATACCTTAAACTTAAACTCCGCTTTCGCCCGCATCGCCGACGAGCTGCGCAAAACCTACACTTTGGGTTATTATCCTGGCGTTGAACGCCGGGTTGGTGTAAGATACGCCATTAAAGTACGCGTTTATCGCCCGAATTTAGTCATCAGAGCCAGAAGCGGTTATATTTTCAATCAAAACCGCAGCCTGATTAAATAGTCCGAAATTTTTAGTTTCAACGACTGTTTTGGCTTTCCCCGAGTTCGATTTAAAGAGGAGAAAATTAAAATGAAACACTTGAGATACATGTCTTTTGTAATGCTCATCGCCGTCTGTTTCGGCGCGAGCCTGACCGCTTTCGCGCAGGAAGAAAAACTGACCAACAACGACGTCGTGTCGCTCGTCAAGGCAGGTTTGAGCACTACGATAATCGTCAATAAAATCCGCAGTTCGAAAACGGATTTCGACCTTTCGACTGATGGCTTGATAGCCTTGAAACAAGCCGGCGTGACGGACGAAGTGGTCGGCGCGATGTTTGAAGCGAAAACCGGCAAAACCGTCGCGGCGGTTTCAAACGTAACGAGCGAAGGCGCGCGGGCGGCGGGCGACCCGAACGACCCGAATGCGCCGCACGATTACGGCATATACATGTTTGAAGATAACGGCGGCGCGCGAAAAATGACGCAATTGGCGCCGACCGTTTCCGCGCAAAACCGCACGGGCGGTTTATTTACGTCTTCGATGACCTACGGCATCAGCAAGGTCAAAATCAAGGCGAACCTGCCCGGACCGGCGTCGAAGCTCCAATTAAAACAGGCGCGACCGGTGTTTTATTTTTATCTCGATGCGAAAAGCGGCGGTTTGAACACTTCGAGCGGCATTCCTTCGACACCGAACGAATTTGCGCTCATCCGCTTTAACGTCCGCAGCGACAACCGCGAAGTGACCATCGGAAAAATGAACGCTTTCGGCGGTAAAGGCGGACTCTCGGACGAATACGTGGTCGCCTTCGACACCGAAGATTTGGGCGGCGGCGTTTTCAAAATAACGCCGAAAGGCGATTTGAAAAACGGCGAATACGGTTTTTACCTGATTAATTCGGGAAACTCGAACGCGAGCAGCGCGGTCGGCTCGAAATTCTTCGATTTCGGTATCAAATTAGTGCCGTAAACCTTTTGTCACAAAGGAATTTGCGGTTATCAATCTCGACACCGGCAATTACAAATAAATCATCGCCGAATTTGAAACGCACGGCGCCAAAGTCAACACGGTGGACGAAGAAAAGAAAAAGGCGATGAATAATCAAAAATCTTTTCCAGAAAATAAAAACGGCGACTTTTCCGAGTCGCCGTGTTTATTTACCAACATAAAATTAAGACCCGACCAAAATTTCTTCAACATCGTCGGGTTTCAATTTCAAGGATTAAAAGCCGACTCGACCGGCACGTCGCCGCTTAAGCCGAATTGCTGGATAATCGCGCCGTTCGCGGCGTTCAGATAATACCAAACACCGCTCCGATAGACGGAAATGTTGGTTTTGCCGTCGCCGTCAAAATCCGCGGCGGTCGGTATATCACCCGCCAGCCCGAATTGAACCGCGCCGAATCCGGCGGTTGATTGCTGCAGGTACCAGACGCCTTCGCGGAAAACCGCAAAGTCCGTTTTGCCGTCGCCGTCGTAGTCGCCCGGCGCCGGAATATCTCCCGTTTGTCCGAAGTGAATCACGCCGAATTCGTTATTCGTTAAATTCAGGTGATACCAATCGCCCGTCGAAGGTCGCCAGACGGCGATTTCGGCGCGTCCGTCGCCCGTGAAATCCGCCGCGACCGGTTTGTCTTCGCTCAAGCCGAACTGCACGATGCTCGTTTGTTTGGTGACTATATTGTAGATATACCAAACGCCCGTTGAAGGACGATAAACCGCAATTTCGGCGCGCCCGTCGCCCGTGAAATCCAACGGCTGCGGAATGTCGCCCGCGAGCCCGAATTGGATGGCGCCGAAGCCGAGCGCGGAACGCTGCAAATACCACGTTCCGTCGCGGTAGACGGCTAAATCCGCACGACCGTCGCCGTCGTAATCGGCAGGCGTCAATTTATCGTCGGCGAGTCCGAAGCTGGCGACCGCGTAGCCGCCCGACGTTTGAAGAAGATGCCACTCGCCGCCGCGATAAACCGCCATATCGGATTTGCCGTCGCCGTCAAAATCGAACAGCGGCGTCTGTGCATTGCTTTGAATAAGCCGTGCCGCGCCGATTCGCGACACTCCGCCCAATTTCGTGAAAGCGCCGGCGACGAGAATTTTTCCGTCTGTTTGAAGCGAAAAATCGTAAACGATATTGTTTGCGCCGCCCGGAATATCGAAAAAAGTATCAACCGTGCCATTGGCGTTGAGGCGCGCAATTCGCGCGCGCGGCACGCCGTTGACGCTGACAAAACTTCCGCCAATCAGAATTTTATCGTTCGGCAGGACGAGCATTGCTTCGAGAACATTTGTCGGAATGCCGTTGTTATCAATCGAAACGTTAAAGCCCGGGTCTAACCCCACGCCCGGAATATAGCGCTTGATGGTGGCGCTGTCGTTAAAGACGACCTTGCCGTCCCATTGCAGCTCAAGCTCGTTCACAAAACCGGAAACCGGCGGCGAGGGAAACGAAGTATCGATGCTTCCGTCCGGGTTTATGCGCGCCAGGTGATGAAAGTTGAAATTGTTGTTGATGTGTGTAAAATCGCCGCCGATGACGATTTTTCCGTCCGTTTGAACCGCGAAGTCGTGAACGTCCTTGACGCCGCCCTGCGCGCCGACGAGCGCAAAGCTCGTATCGCGCGAGCCGTCCGCGTTCAGACGAATCAAGCCGGAAAGCGTCGGGCTCGTCGCGCTGCCCGTGATGAGCTGACCGGCGACGAGAATCTTGCCGCCGGCGAGAACCGCGATGGTGGTGATTCGCGTCCGCTGCTGAATCGAAGCCGAAAACGGCACAAACGGCGCGTTAAAACTCGTATCCTGCGAGCCGTCCGCGTTTAGACGATAAAGCGTCGAAGGCGAATCGGAACTGACGACCAGAATTTTGCCGTCCGCCTGCAAAGCAATATCCTGCACGTTTGCAAGGTTGGGAAACGGCACAAAACCCGTATCAATCGTGCCGTCCGCGTTGTAGCGCGCGATGCCGCGCCGCCGCAGATTATTGGCGTAAAAGAAAAATCCGCCGACCAGAATCTTGCCGTCCGGCTGTTGGACAATCGTATAGCCTTCGCCCTCGAAAATAACGTTCGCGTTGTTGAAATTCGTGTCGATCGAGCCGTCCGCGTTCATCCGTCCGATGTTGTTGTAAAACTCGGTGTTCGTCGGAAGCGGAAACGCGCCCGCGAAAAATATTTTGCCGCCGGGCAGAATCAAAACGTCGGAAACATTTCCGGCAATCGGCGTGCTCGTGTTGAAAGACGCATCAATCGAGCCGTCCTGATTGAGCCGCGCCACGCGCCATCTGGTCGCATCGTTAAAAATCTGGAAATCGCCGCCGATGACAAGTTTTCCGTCCGTCTGAACCGCCACGTCGTTGACGAAAAGACCGTTCATAAATCCGCTGCCGCTCGTAAAAGATGCATCAATCGAGCCGTTCGCGTTGAGCCGCGCGACCCGGCGCAGAAACGTGTCGTTGACGTAATTGAAAGAGCCGACAACGACGAATTTTCCGTCCGAAACGAGTTCCAATCCTAAAATCCAATCGTCGAATTCCGCCAAAACCGCGTCGGTTGAGCCGTTCGCGGCGTAGCGAATCAACTGGTTTGGCACGGCGGTCACCGAGGCGTTGCCGGCGACGATTTTGCCGTCCGTCTGAATCACGATTTCATTGCTGTTTTCCGGCGCGCCGGCGACAAAAGTAAAATCGAACGTGCCGTCGGCGTTGAGCCGCGCGAGATTTTTGAAAGTGACGCTTTGCCCGTTTGAAGGATTGACGGCGGTTATCTGAAAAGTGCCGCCGACCACGACCTTTCCGTCCGTCTGAACTTCAATGTCGCGGACGGTCGAGAAATTGCCGGAAATCGCCGATTGGAAACTTGAATCAATCGAGCCGTCGGCGTTCAATCGTTCAAGGCTGCGGGCGGTTGTTTCGTTGCCGCGTTTGTAATTTCCGCCGATTAAGATTTTGCCGTCCGTTTGAACTTTTATGGCGTAGATTGTGCCGCCCGTCTGGATGGTTAAAGCTCCTTCGGCAGTACCGATGTCGCCCGCATCAAACGTCGCATCCGGTGTCCCGTCCGGATTAAACCGCGCAATGCCGCTGCGCGACAGACCGCTGGCGACCGTGAAATTGCCGCCGACCAGAATTTTCCCGTCCGTCTGCAAAGCCGAAACTTTTGCCGACGGGCGATTTTGCGTATCACCGAAATCCTGCAAAACCGGCGCAAAACCCGGGTCAACCGTTACCGTTTGCGACCGTGCGACTCCGGAAAATAAACAGAAAATTGAAAGACAGCAGTAAAGAAATGGAAGACGTTTCGAAAAAGTTTGACAATTCACCTCTTTTACCCTCCTTGAAAACCCTTATGTTTGAACAGTCTGAATTTTACCAATAAAAATACAGTAAATCCATAATTTTTTTGTCTCGCAATTGTCAAGTAATCACGCAGAGTTAATTTAATTTAGCCGCGGATTAACGCCGGTTGCGCGGATAAAACCAGAATCATCAGCGTATAAACTCAATCAAATAAAATCTGCGCAATCGGCGGCTAAATTAAATCTATTTTGCCCGGACTGCTTAATCAACAAAACTCGTTAAAATTGGCAGTTTGCTCAAACCAGCAGCGCGGGCAGAATAGATTTTTCCTGCGCTGTTCGAGCGACAGGCGAGCCGACAGCGGAAGGCGCTCGACGAGCATTTTTTGTTCTTCGTTTAATTCTTCCCAGGTCTTCATTGAAGGGAAATGACATTGCGGACAAATTTTTTCGTTCATAAAACCTTACGTTGCCTTTTTGCGTTTAAGACCGTAACATTTAATTTCAAATAAGAGTTCTTCTTAATTCAAATTCGGTCTAAGTATAACTAAAGATGAAAATTAAAAGCGTCTGGCTTGCTGTCTTTTTTTGTTTCGCATTCGGCTCGTTTTCTTTTGCCCAAACAGAGGAAAAATTCGATTTTTACACGCGCGGCGAATACCGCACGGAAGTTCCGCGCCCGCAATCGATGTTGCGTTACGATGTCGGCGACCATCACACGACCTACGCGCAGATGGAAGCTTATATCAACGCCGTTCAAAAGGGAGCGCCCGAGCGCGTTAGAATCTTCGACATCGGTTTGACGAACGAATACCGGATGCAGCACATTGTCGCCATTTCGTCGCCGCAGAATATCGCGCGGCTCGACGAAGTCAAGGCGGCGAACGCGCGGCTCACCGACCCGCGCACGACAAACGCTTCGGACGCCAGCCAGATAGCTCAAAACAACCCGGCGATTGCGTGGATGGCTTACACGATTCACGGCAACGAATCGGCGTCGTTCGAAGCGATGATGCAGGTTATCTACCAGCTCGCCGCATCGAACGAACCCGCGACTTTAGACATTTTGAATAATGAAGTCGTGCTGATTATCACGGGCGAAAACCCGGACGGGCACGAACGCTTCGTGACGTGGTACAACTCGGTCGCGACCGGCAACGCCGACCGGCTCGCGCTCGAACACCGCGAGCCGTGGTCGATTTGGGGCAGATACAATCATTACCGTTTTGACCTCAATCGCGACAACATCGCCGCCACGCAAAAGGAAACGCAGAATATGCAGAAGGCGTTTTTTGAATGGAATCCGCAGCTCGCGGTTGACCATCACGGGCAGCCTTCGCAGTTTTTCTTTCCGCCGACCGCGCTGCCGATTAACCCGAATCTGCCGCAGCCGGTGACGAATAAATGGATGGACGTTTTCGGGCGCGCCAACGCCGCCGCCTTCGACCGCAACAAGTGGGATTATTATAACCGCGACATTTTCGACCTTTATTATCCGGGCTACTGGGATTCGATGCCGAGCCTGAGCGGCGCCATCGGGATGACCTACGAAACCGACGGCGGCGGATTTAAGGGGCTGAAATGGACGCGCGACGACGGCTCGATTGTGACGCTTCGCTCGGCAATCGCGAAACATTACGTCGCTTCGATGACGACGCTCGAAACATTGGCGAAAAACAAGGCTCAGAGATTGCAGGATTTTTACGACTTCCGCCGCAATTCGCTCGCCGACAATATCAAGATGAAGCGCATCGTCATCGTGCCCGACAAAGACCGTGTGAAAACCGCCGAAATGCTCGAAGTCCTGCAGCGCGCGAAGATTGAAATCAAGGTCGCAAGCGCCGCTTTTTCATCCGGCACGGCGCACGGTTACGACGTGAAAAACGCGCCCGCCGCGACGCGCAATTTCCCGGCGGGCGCGTACATTATCGATTTGAACCAGCCGCAGAAAACGCTTATCAAGGCGTGGCTCGAACAGGACACGCCGCAGGACGACGCCTTTATCCGCGACGAGATGGGCAAATTCCGCCGCAACGAAATGCGCGGAAAATCAGCCCCGCGCGAAGATTATCGCTTTTATGACATTACGGCATGGACGATGCCGCTCGCGTTCGACATCGACACTTACTGGACGGAAGACGCCGGAAACGTAAATTCGACCGTCGTCACGCCCGAATATCTGGAAAATGCCAAACGCGGCTCGGTCAGCGGGCGCGCGCAGATTGCATATATCATCCCGTACGACACGGACGGCGCGGGCGCGATGGCGATCCGGCTTTTGAAAGAAGGTTTCCGCGTCAACGTCGCCGCCCGCACGATGAATGCGGGCGGGCGCAACTGGAATCGCGGCACGTTCGTCGTCCGCGTCACGCGCAACCCCGAAACGATTCACAACGCCGTAAATCGTCTGGCGACCGAGCTCGGCGTCAACGTCACGGCAGTCAATACCGGTTACGCCGAAGAAGGCGACACGCCGGTCGGCGGCGAAAACGTCCTGCCGATGACCCAGCCGAAAATCGCCGTTGTCGCCGACGAAGGCGTTGACCAGACCAGTTACGGCTCGATTTGGTGGACGCTCGACCGCTACGGCATTCAGTTTACGCCAATGACTTTGCAAAACGTGCGCGGCGGCGGCTTGAAAAATTACAACGTCCTGGTTATGCCCGACGGCGCGGCAGGTCGTTATTCAGCCACGCTCGGAAAGGGCGGCATCGACGCGCTCAAAGAATGGGTACAGGAAGGCGGAACGTTGATTACGATTCGCGGCGCGAGTGTGTTCGCGGCGCTGAAAGATGTCGGTCTGACCTCTTCGCGCCTTGTCGGCAGCGAAGACGACGAGGAAAAAGGCAAGATTCCCGACGACATTGACACCGACAAGCGAGCCACCGCCGAAACCAAGCCCTCGCCTTCGCCGACGCCGCGCCGGAGCGACAACAAACGCACCGAACCCGAACCGCTGGCGACGCCTGAAAACCGCAGCGACAAACAGGATTGGACGCCTGCGGTTCTGCCGCCGATTGCGTCGCCTTCGGCGAACGCGGGCAAAGTTCCCGAAGGAATTCCGGGCGCGATTATGCGAACGCGCGTTGACCGGACGAGTTATCTGACATACGGCTTGGAGCAGGACGAATTGCCGGTTTTGCTTTCCTCGGGTTATTTTTTCCGTTACTCGAAAGAAGGCACAAACGCGCTGATTTATGAAGCGAAACCGAAAAAGCCTTTGACGATTTCGGGTTTCGCGTGGGAAGGCAACACCGAAAAACTGCTTCGGGGAACCGCCGCGCTGATTGACGAGCCGAACGGTTCGGGACACGTTATTCTATTCGCCGACGAACCGTTTTTCCGCGGGATATTCCGCTCGGAAACGCGCCCGTTTTTCAACGCGATGCTTTTTAACGGCACTTTTTAAGTTCTAAGTTTTTTATTACAAGTTAGAACTTGAAACCAAAGCGAAGTTATTGCGTATTGTTCCCGGAGCAGGGAATTTGGCATAATTACATTATTTCTTACAAGGGGGAAGGTTTATTCATATGTTCACAATCCGTGCTAAATATACCGATACGGTCGAGGTCAGAACGAGTCTCGACGCGGTGCGCGAGTTTTTCGCCGATATTAAAAATTTTGTCGAGCTGATGCCCGAAATCGAGAGCATTTACACCGACGCGAAAGGCGTCACACACTGGAAAATCCGCGCCGACATTCCGTTTGCGGGCGTTATAATGCAGAAATTCGCGGTGCAGTTAGCCGAAAACTCGGACGAGCGCATCGAATGGTCGCCAATTGAGGGCGAAACCAAAAATCTTCTGCGATACGCTGCCGATTTCTTTGAAAAGAGCGCCAATCTGACGCTCGTAAATTTTACGCAGATGGTCGAACTGCGCCGCCAATCACCGCGCGAATTACATATTTTAGCCGGGATGGCGGGCGAATCCATTATCAGCAGCGAGATGACGAAAAGAGTTGCCAAAATGCTGAAAACTTTTGTTCAGAGAGCTAAGGAAAAACTGGAGAAATAATATGAAAAAGCTATTCTTTTTAATGATTTTAACTTTCGCGTGCGCGCTCGGCGCGTTCGCGCAGTTAAGCCTGCCGCGCGCTTCGCAGCGTCAGGAAGTGACGCAAACCGTCGGCGATACGCGCATTTCCATCGTCTATCATCGCCCGAACGTAAACAAACGCGAGATGTGGGGCTGCCAGGCGAAAAACGTCGTCCCGAAGGCCAACTACGAGGAACCATGCCTCGTGCCAAGCGGGCAGGTTTGGCGCGTCGGCGCAAACGAGAACACGACTTTTGAAGTGACGAACGAAGTAAAAATCAACGGTCAAACGCTGCCCGCCGGAAAATACGGTCTGCATATGATTCCGGGCGACGGCGAATGGACGGTGATTTTTAACAAGGTCAACAATGAGTGGGGAAGTTTCAAATACGACGAAAAGCAGGACCAACTGCGCGTCAAAGTAAAAACACAAACGGTCGGCGATTTACAGGAAACGATGTCTTTGAATTTTGAAAACGTCAAACCGACCATGACGGATATTGCCGTCCGCTGGGAGAAAGTGCGCGTGCCGTTTACGGTTGACGTGGGCGATATGAATGCGCGTGTTCTGACTTACATTCGCGAGCAGCTGAAGTCGGTCAAGGCTGACGATTTTCGCTCGCCGATGGACGGGGCAAATTACGTTTACAACAATAAATTAACCGCCAATTACCCGGAAGCAATCACGTGGCTCGACGCGCTTATCGCGCGAAGAGAAGCGCCCGGCGCGTTTGCCTTAAAAGCGAACCTACTGGCAGACTCGGGCAAAACCGCCGAAGCCATTGCCGCCGCCGAAAAGGCTCTGCAACTCGCTTCGACAATGAATCCGAAGCCGAACACCGCCGCGCTCGAAAAGAAATTGGCGGAATGGAAAGCTAAAAAATAGCGATTCAAAACTCGCTTGAAATAAATTTTGCTTTCGTCGGAATTTTCTTTGTGGAAAGGCTTGACGAAAGCAAATTTTTTCGACATAATCCTTATTGAAATTGATTTTCAATTTCTGTTCACCGATTAACGTTATGGCAGCAAGTTTAGCAGTTAATTTTTTACCGATTTTTTCCGACGAAAAGAAAGTCGAAGTCTCTTTGCAGGACGACCAGGCAGTCATTAAGCTTTCGACCTGGGCGGACGATTTAGGCTGGTGCGGGCAAAAAACGATGTCGCTCGACGCCGCCATGCTTGACGAGCTGCACCGCGTTATCGCGGCGGCGCGAATCCGCCTGAACAGGCAGAAAATCGATAATCAGGAAGCGGAAATCGAAACCGCGAACGCAAACGCAAAGGTTCTCGAATTTCCGAGAGTCTCATAATAATCCTTCTAACAGACCTTTTTGAGGAGCGCTGATTTCGAAATCAGCGCTCCTTTTTTTATTGCGGTTTATCCGGCAAGTTATCTAATGTCGAAATTTATCGAGGCGTTCACGGTTTTGACGTTAATCTTCTGCACCTGAATGACGAAATCGCCATTCGCTTTTAAGGTCGCCTGAAAATTTTTGCCGCCGTCTTCGATAATGTCGGCTTCGCCTTTGACGAGCGTGATCGAAACGTTCGGCGAATTGCTTTCGACCGACAGCATCTGCATTTCGCGCGCGCCGATGACAAAGCGTTTGATGTCGTCTTCATCCGTCAGCTTCACGTCGACAAAGGCTTCGCGCGCGCCTTTTTCAAAACGTACGCGCTGCGGCGGGTAAAGGTCGCGTTTCGTGTCGCCGCCGACTTGTTTGAGATTTTTGCCTTCGAGTTTGTATTTCGATGTGACGACGAATTCCGGGCAGCACGCGCCGCCGGTTTCGCCCGCGCCGTTGCGTTCGACGATGAGCAAGCCGTTTTCGACCTTTGCCGAGCGCAAGCCGCCGTCGGCGCGGTCGCCGCCTTCGATGCGCGCCAGCAGCTCGGGTTTGCCGTCTTTGAGCCCGTAAACAAAACCTTCGGAAAATTGCCCGGTGCCGCCCGTATTGCAGACCGATAAAATAATCGCGTCCTCGTTCTGGTCGCCGTTCACGTCGCCGTAAGAAACGTTTGTGACACTGAAATAAAGCCGGTCGTAATCGCCCTTATCAAGCGTATATTCGCCTTTTTTGACGGTGATTTTCTGCGTTCCTTCGCCGGCGCAGTAGGGCTCGTATATAAAATTCTTGAAATCGATTTTACGAATCTCGTCCTGCGCCTTCGCGCCCGAATCCGCGCTCGCGTCTTTTGAATTATCGACGGAATTTGCCGGCGTCGCGTTTGAATTCGTCGATTCGTTCGTTTCTTTTTTACTCGAAACAAAACAGCCGCCTGCCGACGCGAGACATAAAATAATCAAAAAAAACTTTAATCCGAAACCTTTCATCTTTTTTTCCTCTCGTAAGTTATCTGCGATAGACGATTTTACCGCCGACAATCGTGGCGACCGCCGCGCCCGTAAACTGCCAGCCGTCGAACGGCGAATTTTTCGATTTCGATTTTGAATCCGCGTTTTTGTAAGTCCAGACCAATTCGGGGTCGATAATCGTCAGGTCGGCAATCGAGCCCGGCTTAAGGCTGCCGCGATTTTGCAGGCGAAAAATCTTTGCCGGATTGACGGAACAAAGCTCGACGAGCTTGACCAGACTGATAACTCCTTTGTGGACGAGTTCGTTAAACGCCAGTCCGACGGCGGTTTCAAGACCGGTAATGCCCATCGGCGCGCGGTCGTATTCCAGGGCTTTTTCGTCCGAATGATGCGGCGCGTGGTCGGTCGCAATCGCGTCAATCGTGCCGTCTTTGATGGCTTCCAAGATAGCTTCCAAATGTTCTTCCGAGCGAAGCGGCGGCGACATTTTCGTGTTCGTGTCGTAGTCTTCGACCGCTTTGTCGGTCAGCGTAAAATGATGCGGCGTCACTTCGCAGGTGACGTTGATGCCTTCATTTTTCGCGCGCCTGACCGCTTCAATCGCGCCGCGCGTCGAGATATGCGCAATGTGTATATGCGCGCCGGTTTCTTTTGCCAGGATTATGTCGCGCACGGCGTCGAGTTCCTCGGCGAGCGCGGGCATTCCATTTAAGCCCAGAAGAAGCGACAATTTTCCTTCGTGCATCACGCCGCCCGCCGATAAAGATTTGTCCTCGCAATGGTCAACGACCGGCAAATCGAAATCTTTCGCGTACTGCATCGCGCGGCGCATCATCCCGGCATTCGGCACGGGGCGCCCGTCGTCCGAAACGGCAACCGCGCCCGCCGCTTTCATCTCGCCCATTTCGGCTAATTCCGAGCCGCTCGATTCCTTGGTAATCGCCCCGACCGGAAAGACGTTCGCCAAGCCGGCGCGTTCCGCCTGTTCAATCATATACCGCGTAATCGCCGCGTTATCGTTTATCGGCTGCGTGTTCGGCATCGGGCAAAGGCTCGTCCAGCCGCCCGCGACCGCCGCCGCCGCGCCGCTCGAAATCGTTTCCTTATGCTCCTGACCCGGTTCGCGCAGGTGAACGTGCATATCGATAAAACCGGGCGCGACGAGCAAACCGCTCGCGTCGAAAACTTCCGCGTCCTCAGGCGCAGCTTCATTCGGTTTTAACCAACCGGCGACGCGCCCGTCTTCGATTAAAACGTTCATTCCCGTATTTTCCGGCGCGATTGGGTCAATCAAATGACCGTTAGCGATTAAAAGTTTCATTTCCAATTTATAGGACCATATTTCAACTCAAAATATAGAATTAAATGGTCAAGATTGTTGTTTACCCAAGCCGTTTGTGGATGAGGTAAATCGTTTGAAGTAGTTAACCAATGTCCTCGATGTTGATTACCAATATAAATGTAAACTTCAAAGTCACCACAAGTTCCTTCTTTATGTAACCAAAAATTTTCTTTTTCGGCTCTTTCTCTAAAAAATGTTCGTGTTGGAAACTCAATGGGTTTTAAGCTTTGTATATGATTTGGAGTTAAACGGAAATATTCATCAATTGATAATTTCTTATGCGCATCTGCTGAATGAATTAGTTCAGTAGAAAAGTGTTTTAGGTCGGCAGAAACTTCAACGAAAAGACCAAATCTAACCAAACTTTCAACCAAAGGGCGAAAATCTAAATCACCTGATAATAGAACAGTTTTACTCACATTTCCTCGAAAAGCGTGTTCCATCATATGCACAGCAAGCATTACATCAACTTCCTTTTGACCGCGGTTTTTTTGCTTTTTAGCTCTTCGCAAACTTCCTAAATAAACATGACAGCCTTCAACTTCACGAATTTTATTTAATTTTTCTTCTTGAGAGTTCACTCTCGCTTCAAATTCTTCATCAGTTTCACTGTCATTTTTTATGTCGTCAATACAATCGTAGTAAAAGGCTTTTTCGGCATTGAAGAATTCTTTTATCTTTCTGAAATCAAACTCAACCACTTGCCCAAACCATTTTTGAGTTGTTTCGTTGAAGTATTGACGAAAATGTGAACCGTCTACAAAAAGGTAGGTGGTTTGTTTTTGTGAAATATTTGACATTAATTTCTATTAGTGTTGGCTATATTCTCTATGCTAATCGCTTCTTCGATTTCTGTTTTGTGAGCGTTGACGTAATCCCAGGCGTTGGCGAGGTCGTGCGCGGAAAGCTGCGGGTAGTTGCGAAGCAAATCGACTTCGCTGATGCCTTGCCGCCGCGCTTGTTCGAGAAGCCAGACGGGAATTCGCGTTTGCCGGACACACGCCGCGCCACCCATTACGCCGCTGGTTTTTTCGATGCCCGCAAAGCCGTTTTTGACTTCCTTTTCCAGCCATCGGAGCAGCTGCGCTTTGTCGGATTCAGAAAGATTGGCAATCGCCTGTTCGGCTTCGTTTAATGTAATAACGGCGTTCATATTATCTGCAATTTTACCATAATTTAACCTCTAAACTCCGTAATAACTTCAATCTTGCCGACAATGTTGCGGTTGAATTCTTCCAAATCTTCCGCCGGAATCCAGTATTCTTCGTGCTCGCGACTGCCGACGATTTTTGTCTCGTAATTCGCGAGAAATATTTTGCGGACTTTGAATTTCGTCACGTAACCGGCTTTATCCGCGTTATATTTCGCGTTCCAGTCGCGGGCGATTTGCGCGGCGTATTCTTCGTTTGTCACCGGGTAAAAAATCGGCTGTTCGGGAAGACGCGGCGGAAACGCGGTAAAATCGCTCGCTTCGATTAAAGCCAGTTCATTTTTGCCGACCGGACGATATAAAGTTACTGTTGCTTCTTCCATAAATTTTAATGCGTTTCCTTAATCGGCAGGCGAATCGTAAAGGTCGAGCCGCGCCCGCGCCCGTCGCTTTCCGCCGTAATTGCGCCGCCGTGCAGCTCGACGATGTTGCGCACCAGGGATAATCCCAAACCGAGCCCGCCCGAGCGGTGCGTCGCGGTATTGTCCGGTTGGCGAAAGCGTTCAAAAACAAAGGGCAGAAAATCAGCTTCGATGCCATCGCCCGTGTCGGCGATGCGAATTTTAATGTTTGAATCTTCGCGCCACGCCTGGATTTTGATTTCGCCGTCGCGCGGCGTGAATTTGACCGAATTCGAGAGCAGATTCCAGAAAACCTGCTGAAGTCGGTCACAGTCGCCCGCCAGCGTTTTCACGGCGTCGGATTTTTCAAAAATCAGGTTGATATTTTTAGCTTCCGCCGCCGGTCGCACGGTTTCGACCGCTTCCGTAATTACGTCTTCGATTTCCAGGGGCTTTATTTCGAGCCGCATTTTGCCGGTAATGATGCGCGAGGTGTCGAGCAGGTCTTCGATTAATTGAAGCTGGTTTTCGCTCTGGCGGCGGATGACTTCAAAAGCGCGGCGCGTGTTGGCTTCGCCCGGGCTGTTTTCGATGATTTTTATCCAGCCGAGAATGGAATTGAGCGGCGTGCGCAGCTCGTGCGAGACGACCGAGATAAATTCGTCTTTCGCGCGGCTCGCTTCTTCAGCCGCCCGGTGAGCGATTTGGAGCGCGGCAAAGGTTTGTTTTTCCTTGATTTCGGCGTCGTAAAGCAGGCGCGCGGTACGCCAGATTAAAAATGAGATGACCGCGCCCGTCCCAAGGATTCCGAGCGGCACAACCAAATCTTCCGAAATAAAACCGGCGCGCGACATTCGCACGCCAATCCAGTAAAGCAGAATCAGCGCCGTCAGACTCGTCGGCAGCAGAAGCCGCAAAATTAACCCGCCGCGCGTTCGGCTCAGGAGAATCGTCGTAAACCCGCGCTCGCTGTGGACGGCTAAAATTCCCGAGAGAAGAATAAGAAAAAGAATCGCCGTAAACAGCGCGATACCCGTGACGGTCGTGAAGCTGTAAAGCTCGCTGGCGCTGAAAATATAACCGACCAGCACGATAGCGGGCATAAAAAGCGAGACGAGCGCGAAATATTCGCGCGGACTTTTATTGTGTTTGCCGCGCTTTCGCCAGAGCAGCAAAGCCGTTCCGGTCAGGAGAAAATTAAGCGCGACGAACGGCGACATCCTGCCCGGACTTGAAGTAAACGCGGCGTTCGGATTATCGCGCGCAATAAGCTGGTCAATGCCTAAATTTATTCCAAATAAATACTGCGCGAGCGTCAGAAGGGCGATTAACTGCCCGCCAACGGTCAAAGTTTTTGCCGCGATTCGAGCCGAAGGGCTTTCCGACTCATTGAGAAACAAGCCGAGCCCGAAAAGAAGAAAAATGATGGCGACATTGACCTTCATCGAAGAATCGTTCGGCGAAAAACGCGCGATGATTTTGACGCCCGCGAGCCATTCAAAAATAATTACGAGCGCGATAAAAACGACAAAACCGCCGATTGCCGGCGGCACACTGACACCGGCAATGCGGACGACATTGTTTATTTGAACGTCATTTTTCATCGCACGTTTCGGAGGGCTTGCTGTAATTTATCTCACAAAACCGGCGGATTCAAAACCTGTTTTGTGTAAATTTCGCCAAAAATCGTGAAAATTATTCGGGATTCGCCGCCGTGCCGCCGGTCGCCAGATAGAGCACCGCCATCCGGACGGCGACGCCGTATTTGACCTGGTCAAGAATTAAAGAACGCGAGCTGTCCGCGACGTCCGAGGAAATCTCGATACCGCGATTCATCGGTCCGGGATGCAGCACGATGGCATCGGATTTCGCCAGATTCAGGCGCTCGTTCGTCAAGCCGTAATGAATCGAATATTCGCGCAAAGTCGGGAAAAAGGCGGAATCCTGCCGCTCGCGCTGAATCCTGAGAATCATCACCACGTCCGCGCCTTCGATGGCGTCTTCGATGTGCCGGCAAACCTGCAAATCTCGTTCGACGAGATGCGCGAAATCCGCCGGGACAAGTGTTTTCGGACCGGCAACGCGCACGCGCGCGCCCAATTTTGTTAAAAGATGAATGTTCGAGCGCGCGACTCTCGAATGCAGTATGTCGCCGACAATCGCGACTTCCAAACCTTCGATTTTGCCTTTATGCTCGCGAATCGTCATCGCGTCGAGCAGCGCCTGCGTCGGATGCTCGTTCGCGCCGTCGCCGGCGTTGACGATTGCCGCGCGTGAAACTTTTGCCAATTGGTGCGGCACGCCCGCGCTCGAATGGCGGACGACGATGCAATCGGGCTGCATCGCGTCTAGATTGAGCGCCGTATCGACGAGCGTCTCGCCTTTCGTCACGCTCGACGAGGAAACCGAAATGTTGACCGCGTCCGCCGAAAGGCGTTTCGCGGCAAGTTCGAACGAGGTGCGCGTGCGCGTCGAATTCTCGAAAAACAGATTGATGATGGTTTTTCCCCGCAGGGTCGGGACTTTCTTTATCTCGCGCGAATTTATCTCGCGAAAATTTTCGGCGGTGTTCAAAATCCCGATAATTTCTTCCGAAGAAAGATTGCGAATTCCAAGTAAATCTCGACGGCGAAACGGTTTATCCATAAATCGGTTTTTGGTTTTTGGTCTTTGGTCTTTGGTCTCAGAATAAATCGAGAACCCAAAACCATAAGCCAAAAAACATTAATTCAAAAAAAAGCAAGGCTTCGAAACCTTGCTTTGGAAAAAAAACTAATCGGCTGACTTTTCGTAAATCCACACGGATTCTTCATCGTCGTATTCTTTGAGCATCACCTTGATAATTTCGGTGCGCTTGGTCGGCACGGTTTTGCCGATGTAATCAGCCTGAATCGGCAATTCGCGGTGTTCCTTGCCGCGGTCAATCAAAACGGCGAGCTGCACGCGGTTCGGACGACCGAAATCCATTAATTGATCGAGCGCCGCGCGAATCGTGCGCCCCGTGTAGAGCACGTCGTCAACCAATATAATCTTTTTGTTTTCAATGTCGTCGTTAAGTTCCGTGCGGTTGACAATCGGGTTCGCGCCGACGGTCGAAAGGTCGTCGCGGTAGAGCGTGATGTCTATAATTCCGTAGAGCGGGCGCGCGCCTTCGAGCTGCAGGATTCGCTCGGCGATTTTCTCGGCTAAGGGAACGCCGCGCCGCCGGATGCCGACGATATAAAGCCCCTCCGCGCCGTGATTTTCTTCAACAATTTCCGAGGCGAGGCGCGACAGCGCGCGTTTCATCCGCGCCGCGTCCATAATTTTTGATTTTTCAATCAGTCCGTATTCGTCTGCCATATTTCCCGAAGAATCGTATCACCGCTAAGTTTAATGTTTCAAGTTAGCCGTTTCAAGTTTTTACATTTATCGATAATCATTTAACATTTATCATTTTGAAGATGTCGAAACTTTACGAAAAACTAATTCGCCCCGCGCTTTTCGGTCTCGCGCCGGAAACGGCGCACGAACTCGGCATCGAAGCGCTGAAAATCGGACTTTCGGCAAAATTCGTGCAGAAATTCGCCGCCGAACGATTCGTTTCCGATGAGTCGTTCGGCGCGTTGGAACGATTCGGCTTGACGTTCAAAAAACCGCTCGGCATAGCTGCCGGATTCGATAAAAACGGGAGGGTCGTCAATCAGCTCGCCGCGCTCGGTTTCGGATTTGTCGAGGTTGGAACCGTGACGTTCGAACCGCAAAAGGGAAACGAAAAGCCGCGCCTTTTTCGGCTGCCCGGCGACAAAGCCCTGATAAACCGGCTCGGATTCAACAACGATGGAACGCCGCGCGTAATCGAAAGATTAAAAAAGATAAAGCCGAATTGTGTCCTCGGCGTCAACATCGGCAAAAACAAGGAGGTTCCGAACGAGGAAGCGATTGAAAATTATTTGCAGAGTTTCGAATTGGCTCAGGCAGTCGCCGATTACATCGCCGTCAATGTTTCAAGCCCGAACACGCCTCACCTGCGCGAGCTGCAAAGGGCGGAAAATCTGGAAGAATTACTGGGAGAATTGCAAAAGAGAAATCTTGAACTTTCCGCAAAACCGCTGCTTGTCAAAATCGCGCCCGATTTGATGGAAGGCGAAATCGAAGCGATTGTCGATATTGCGCAGAGATTAAATTTGGCGGGGATTATTGCGACCAACACAACGATTTCGCGCGAAAATCTGAAAACGAAAATCAATGAGGCGGGCGGTTTGAGCGGCGCGCCGGTGCGTGAAAAATCGAACGCGGTGATAAAAAAAATCTACCGTTACGCAAACGGAAAGCTGCCGGTAATCGGCGTCGGCGGAGTTTTTACGGCACACGACGCCTTTGAAAAAATCGCTGCCGGCGCGTGTCTGGTGCAGGCTTATACGGGTTTCATCTACCGGGGAATCGGTTTCGCGCGCGACGTTAATTCAGGATTAGCGAAGATTCTAAAGGATAAAGGATTCGCGAATTTAGATGAAGCAATCGGCTCGCAAAGCTGACCCCGGAACCTGAGACCCGGAACGCGGAGACGATTGACTGTTTGACACATAAATTACAGAAGCTATAATAAATCCTTTGCGTTTTGCGCAGTTTGATTTGAAAGTTTATTCTGTAGTGATGATTGTCGATTTAATCTCAATTGGAGAATCACCCTTTGATTTTGATTTTACGCTCGGCGCGGAAACAATCGATTTAGACGATACGGAAGCGCGATTGAAAAGTCCGGCGCGGGCGATCGGGAAATTGGTCAAACACATCGCGCACACCGACGTTGAAGGCAGAATTTCGGCAGCGATTGAGTTGGAATGCACGCGCTGCCTGCAGAAGATTGACAAGAATTTTGAAATTCCGTTTCACGCCGCGTTTGTCGCGCCGGAAAATTACACGCAGGCGAAGGAAGCGGGATTGCAGGCGGAAGATTTGGACGTTTCGGTGCTGGAAGGAAACGAAATCGATTTGACCGAACTCGTCCGCGAGCAGATTTTATTAAATTTGCCCGAGCAGATTTTCTGCCGCGAAGATTGTAAAGGTTTGTGCGACAAATGCGGCGCAAACCGAAATTTGATAAATTGTAACTGTTTAGAAAACGAAGTTGACCCGCGATGGGCGGCTTTGAAGAATTTAAAGTAAAATTAAAAAGGTCTTTGATTTTTGACCTTTGACCTTTGAAAGTAAACAAATCAAAGGTCAAAGGTCAAAAATCAAATTATTAGAGGTAAAAATGCCAAATCCAAAACGAAGACATTCAAAATCACGCACCCGTCAACGACGCGCTCACGACGCGCTGAAAGTGCCGCAGTTTTACATTGACAAAGACACGGGCGAAGCCAAAAAGCCGCACCGCGTCGACGCTGAAACGGGAACTTACAAAGGTCGCCAGATTTTAGACGGAAAAGAAACAGAATAGTGTGATTTGCAATTTTCAATTTGCGATTTGCGATTGGTTTTTCTCATTCAATCGTTATAGATTATTAAGGTTTTCAATCTAAAAAATCGCAAATCGCAAATCGCAAATCGCAAATAATTTAAATGACACAAAACGCAGGCATCATCGGAATGGGGCACGCTTATCCCGAAGGCATTTTGACAAATGCCGATTTGGAAAAGATTGTCGAAACCAGCGATGAATGGATAACTACGCGCACGGGTATCAAGCAGCGCCACAAAGCAGCCGATAACGAATATACGTCGCAGTTCGGAACCGCCGCCGCGAAGAAGGCTTTGGAGCGCGCCGGATTAAAACCGGAAGACATCGACATTATCGTCTGCGCGACGACGACGCCCGACCAGATAATGCCTTCGACGGGCGCGTTGATTCAAGCCCAGCTCGGCGCGGCGAATGCTGCCGGGATGGACATTTTTGCGGCTTGTTCGGGATTTATATACGGCTTAACGATGGTCGAATCGATGATTCGCACCGGGCAAATCCGCTACGCGCTCGTTATCGGCGCCGAAGTTCTGACGAAATATGTCGATTATACCGACCGCACGACCTGCGTTATCTTCGGCGACGGCGCGGGCGCGGCTGTTTTGGGACCGGTCGAAGAAGGCAAAGGAATCTTGGCGACGAAAATCAAGTCCGACGGGCGCTACGAAGAACAGCTCTACGCGCCCGGCGGCGGAACAAAGCTCGGTACGTCTTACCAAACAATCGACAACCGCGACCATTTTTTCAAGATGAAAGGCAACGAGCTTTTCAAGGTCGCGGTGCGTTCGATGGCTGATATTTCCAAGGAAATGCTCGATAAAACCGGCTATACGGTTGACGATGTGGACATCGTTATTCCGCACCAGGCAAATCAGCGCATTACGGATGCCGTCGCCTCGCGGCTCGGCGTATCGGAAGAAAAGGTTTATTCGAACATTGCTTTTCACGGCAATACGTCATCGGCTTCGATTCCGATTGCGATGGACGAATGCATCGAATCGGGCAAAATTAAAGAAGGAAGTCTTGTGCTTTTAACCGCCTTCGGCGGCGGCGTCACGTGGGGCGGAACGGTGATTCGATTTTGATGATATTTAACGCGAAGACGCAGAGAGCAGCCGAAGGCGGCGCGAAGATTTTAAATAATTTGCGGCATAGTGACTTTGCAGCTTTGCTTTTAAATTAAATTGATGAGTAAAACGGCATTTATATTTCCGGGACAGGGAAGCCAGGCGGTCGGAATGGGCAAGGATTTATTCGATAACTTCGCGGTTTCACGCGAAGTTTTTGAAGAAGCCGACGACGCGCTCGGGTTTTCGCTTTCCGAAATGTGTTTTGCGGGAACGGCGGAAGATTTGGCTTTGACGGCAAACACGCAGCCCGCGATTTTAACCGTTTCGGCGGCGGCGTTTCGGGCGCTTGAAACGGAAGGTTTTCCGATGCCGGATTTTGTCGCCGGTCACTCTTTGGGCGAATACTCGGCGCTGGTCGCGGCGGGCGCGCTTTCGTTTGCCGACGCGGTTCGCACTGTTCGCAAGCGCGGAACCTATATGCAGGAAGCCGTGCCGGTCGGCGTCGGCGCGATGGCGGCTATCCTCGGGCTGCCGCTCGAAACGGTCGAAATTGCCTGCGACGAAGCGGCGGAAGGCGAAATTTGCGCGCCGGCGAATATCAATTCACCGGCGCAAATCGTGATTGCGGGAAATGCGGAAGCCGTCGACCGCGCGATTGAATTATTAAAGGAGCGCGGCGCGAAACGGGCGATAAAATTAAACGTTTCAGCGCCTTTTCACTGCGATTTGATGCTGCCCGCTCAAGAGCGTCTGGAAGAAGATTTAAAGCAAATTGAGTTCAAAGATTTAAGATTTCCGATTATCGAAAACGTTTCGGCGGAAGCCAATACGAAAGGCGCGCGGGCGCGCACTGCTTTGACCGAGCAGGTTTCGTCGCCGGTGCGCTGGGCGCAATCGGTCGAAGCGCTGCTGGCGGAAGAAGTGAGCACGTTCACGGAGGTCGGCGCGGGAAAAGTTTTATCCGGTTTGGTTCGCCAAATCAATCGCGACGTTCGCTGTTTGAGCGTCGAAAATACGGAAAGTTTGAGAAATAGTTTACAGGAGGCGGCAGGCAGTTAACAGAAAATTGCAGGGTTGAAAAACTTCCTGCCGCTTCCTGCCGCTATCTGCCGCTATCCGCAACTTTATAAAAAACAAGAGGAGAGATTATGTCAGAAGTTCAAGATAAAATTAAACAAATTATCGTTGACGAATTAGGTGTCGACGAAGCGGAAGTTACAGAGAATGCGCGCTTTATTGAGGATTTAGGCGCGGATTCATTGGATTTGGTCGAGCTTGTCATGCGTTTCGAAGAGGAATTCGACATCGAAATTCCCGACGAAGATGCCGAAAAAATTCAGGCTGTCCGCGACGCTTACGCTTACGTCGAACAGCATAAACAAGCTTAATTTTTCAGTGTTCAGTGGACAGTGGTCGGTGGTCAGTAAAGGATTTATTCTGACCACCGACCACTGTCCACTGAACACTTACTACTATTTTTATGAAACGTCGTGTAGTTGTAACAGGGCTCGGTTTGGTGACGCCGGTCGGCAATGATGTGCCGGCGACCTGGGACGCGTTGAAGCGCGGACAGAGCGGCGCTGACCAAATCAAGAAGTTCGACACGGAAAATTTTGACGTTAAATTTGCCTGCGAAGTCAAAAATTTCAACGTCGAAGATTTTCTTGAAAAAAAGGAAGCGCGGCGCATGGGCGCGTTTTCGCATTTCGCAGTTGCCGCATCGGACGAAGCCGTGCGTGACAGCGGACTTAAAATTGACGAAACGAACGCCGAAATGGTCGGAACTTATATCAGTTCGGGGATCGGCGATTTCTGGGCAATCGAGCGCGAGCACGAAAAACTTCTGAGGTCGGGTCCGGGCAGAGTTTCGCCGTTCTTTATCGTTTCGGCGATTGTCAATCTGGCATCGGGCAACGTCTCGATTCGCCACGGCGCGAAAGGACCTAATTCGGCGACCGCGACGGCTTGTTCGGCAGGCGCGCACGCCATCGGCGACAGCTTTCGACTGATTGAACGCGGCGACGCCGACGCGATGATTTGCGGCGGAGCCGAATCGGCTATTACCCCGATGTCGGTTGCCGGTTTCGATTCGATGCGCGCGCTTTCGCGTCATAACAGTGAACCGACAAAAGCGTCGCGTCCGTTTGACGCCGCGCGTGACGGTTTTGTTATCGGCGAAGGCGCGGGGATTTTAATTCTCGAAGAATTGGAATTTGCCAAAGCGCGCGGGGCGCGCATTTACGCCGAGATTGTCGGTTACGGGATGAGCGGCGACGCCTTTCACGTGACGATGCCGGACGAAACCGGTTCGGGCGCGATTCGCGTCATGCAGCGCGCGATTAAAGACGCCGGAATTAATCCGGAGCAAATCGGCTACATCAACGCGCACGGAACTTCGACGCCCTATAACGACAAGTTTGAAACCCTCGCCATCAAAAAGGTCTTCGGCGAGCACGCATATAAACTGGCGGTCAGCTCGACAAAATCGATGACCGGGCACGCCCTCGGCGCAGCGGGCGGCATCGAAGCCGTGATTTCGGTTCTTTCGCTCAAGGAAAATCAATTGATGCCGACCATCAATTACGAAAATCCCGACCCCGACTGCGATTTGGACTACGTGCCGAACGAGCCGCGCAACCAGGAAGTCGAATTCGCGCTCTCGAACAGCTTCGGCTTCGGCGGCACGAACGCGTGTTTGATTTTTAAGCGTTACGAAGAATAATTCTTCGCCATAAAGCGTTTTAACCGTTCGGCGGTCGAAACGCTTTTATTTTACCTAATGAATGAATAGTCATTCATTTTCGAGTGGAAATAAAGACGAAATAGTTTTACAATTATTCAAAAGTTATTTTTTAATTAATCCGAATATAAAATGCGTCAGCCGGGCACAGAACATAACAACTGAAAACTGACCGCTGACCACTGACCACTATTTATGAAAATCATCGTTTTAATGAAACAGGTCGCCAACAAGGACGCGGTTTTGCGCGTGCGCGGCGACGAAAAATGGATTGACGAATCGAATATTTCGCAGCAGACGAACGAATCGGACGGCTACGCGCTCGAAGAAGCGCTGCGGATGAAAGAAGCCAAAGGCGACGGCGAAGTGGTCGTTTGCACGCTCGGCGCACAATCGGCGAAAGCGGTTTTGAAAGATGCTCTGGCGCGCGGCGCCGACCGCGCGATTCACGTCGTGGCGGACAATGTAAACGCACTTTCGCCGTTTCAGACGGCACAGGCGATTGCCGGTGCGATTCGCGATGAGAACGCCGATTTGGTTTTCGCCGGATTGCAGTCCGACGATGCGAGCTACGGGCAGACGGGCGTGATTCTGGCGGAGCTGCTCGGCATTCCGCACGCGACGATTGTGATCGAAGTTGACCGCGCGAGCTTGAACGGCTCGCTGCGGGTTAAAAGAGAGCTCGAAAGCGGCTGGTATCAATGGTTCAAATATCAACTGCCCGCGCTGCTGACGATTCAATCGGGTATTTCGCAGATTCGATACGCCTCTCTGAAAGGCATTATGGCGGCGAAGAAAAAAGAAATTAAGGACGTTACGCCGCAAATCGAAAACTTTGCCGGAGCGCAGGTTATCGAAAAGGTTTATCTGCCGTTAAAGTTGAAACAAACCCAAATCCTCGGCGGCGGCGACGCTCGAAAGGGCGCGGTCGAGTTGGTCGAAAAACTAAAAACGGAGGTTCGCGTTCTCTAAAAAGTGAGAACTGAGAAGTGAGAAATGAGAATTTAAGATGTTATCGGCTCTCACTTCTCACTTAATAAATTATGAGCATTTTAGTATTCATCGAACACAAAAACTGCGTGCTGAACAAGGTTTCTCTGGAAGCGATTGCGGCGGCGCAGAGCATTGCAAAGGATTTGGGCTTAAAAGTTTCGGCAGTGATACCGTGCGACAAGGATTGTGCGCTGGCAGAAACCGTCGCGCAGTATAATCTCGAAAAAGTCATCGTCGCGCGCAATCCGAAATTGAATATGTACACGCCCGACGGTTACGCCGACGCGTGGGAAGCGATTATCAAGCGCGAAAACCCGCAGTACGTCGTCATGGCGCATACTTATCAGGTGCGCGATTTTGCGCCGAAAGTTGCCGCGCGGCTCGGCAGGGAAGTTGTCGGCGATTGCATCCGATACGCCGCGAACGGCGGAAAATTGACCTTAACGCGCCGTATATTTTTAGGAAAACTCGATGCCGACGTGACCATCGGCGGCGACGCGCCGTATTTCGTGACGTTCCAATCGGGCGCGTTTCGCGGCGATACGGCGGAGAAGGGCAGCGCGCAGACGGAAGCGGTCGACGTCAATGTCGGCGAAATCCGAATGGAAGCCGAAGAGCCGTTTCAGGAAGCGAAAGCGTCGGTCGATTTGTCGAAATCGGAAATCATCGTCGCGGTCGGGCGCGGTATTAAATCGCAGGAAAACATCGCGGTCGCGCAGGCTCTGGCGGACGTGCTCGGCGCAGACCTCGCGGCTTCGCGTCCCATCTGCGACGCCGAATGGCTGCCGATTGACCGTCAAATCGGTTCTTCGGGGCAGACGGTCGCGCCGAAAGTTTACATCGCGCTCGGCATTTCCGGCGCAATTCAGCATATCGTCGGGATGAAAAACGCTTCAACAATCGTCGCCATCAACAAGGACGCCGAAGCGCCGATTTTCGACATTGCCGATTACGGCATCGTCGGCGACCTTTTCGAAGCCGTGCCCGCGCTGGTCGAAGAAATCAAGAAGGCGAAAGGGTAAGTCCATCACGAATTAAAAATTACGAATTACGAATGACGGAATTTATTTCTATTATTCGTAATTCGTAATTTTTTTTGCAAGTTGATAAAAACTCGCAGACCGTTTTCGGGCGGTTACGCAATTTCTTCCCGTGAATCCGTGATGATTTCGGGACAAACCGCGCGCGCTTCGGCGCCGCTTTGATAAAACCAGCGAC
>DASWRC010000159.1:0-9680 GCA_036403375.1 Pyrinomonadaceae bacterium | reverse complement strand
GTACGGTCGTCGTTGTAATTAAAAACCGTGCCGTCTTCCCAGCGGATGTTGTAGAAGGGATTTATCTTGACGAGTTTGACGTAATCGCTCGTTTTCTTGCCTGCCAGAGTAAAAAGTTCGTCAATCAGCCACGGCGCAGTGATAATCGTCGGTCCGCCGTCGAATTTGAATCCGTCCTGTTCATAGACATACGCGCGACCGCCGAGCTTATCGCGTTTTTCGACGATTGAGACTTCGTGTCCCTGCGCCTGAAGACGAATCGCACACGATAACCCGCCGAAACCGCTTCCGATGACAACAATTTTCATCTATTTTTAAGTCACTCTTTTTTTATTTAAATACGAAACTAAAGATTAAAATTTGAAAGAGTAAAAGACAAGGGAATAAGTTTAGTGGTTGACCAATTCGACCAAACTATTAATCCAAGCCTTAAATCGCGGGCATTTCTCAAACATCGCACTTAATCCGACTTCTAAAGCAATCGTATTACCTTCTAAAACTTTGTTATAAAGCGGACGGATTTTTTTTAGACGATTTGACGGCGAAGTCGCGGGCTTATCATTAATTTCTTCGGGATTGGGATAATCGTCAATAATCTTGCCCGTTTCCTTTGACTCGCTTACTTCAAAACAATATTCAAATCCGCTGTTTGACGAAAAAAGCAAAGCCTCAAACTCGTGTTTCTGAATATACGGAATAAATCTCTCGCTTCCGATGTCGTTTTTCATTGCAACTTCGAGACATTTTATACGGTCGTCAATATTATGAATCTTTCGGCAGTTGTCGTATTCGGGAATGTTGTTCGGAATGCGAAAATAATCTATGAATGTTGATACAATCGTGTCGTTTCTTTGTTTAAGATAGATTCCGGCATCGCGTTTGAGATGGTCGTAATTAACAAAACCGCCTTTATAACTGCCTTTGGTTATAATTTTTATCGGGCGAACTTCAAAAATCCCCTGTTCGGCGAAATAATCTATCAGATTGTTTTTGAAAAATTCTTCTTCCGTGTCTCCTTCTACTATCACGTATAGAGGTTTCATGGGCGCGCTCCAATCACGTTTTTATTCCATAAATCGCCAAGCGTATAATCTTCGAGCCAATCCTTCAACTCTTCCGAGTTAAGACGTTTAAATACCGATTGGTCGTCTTCGCGGTCAACCGTGATAATATCTTCCGGCTCGAAATTATCTATCAACCCGACCGATTGCGTCGAAACAATTACCTGACTTCCCTTCGCCGCCGCCTGTTTTATCATCGCCGCCAGCTTATTAATCGCAAACGGATGCAGCCCAAGCTCTGGCTCATCAATAATAATCGTCTTCGGCAAATCCGGCTGCAAAAGCAAAGTCGTCAAAGCCATAAACCGCAAAGTCCCGTCCGAAAGGTCATAGGCATCGAAATATGTATCCTCGCCTTTCTCAAACCATCGCAGCCTAATTTCTTCCTCATTCAGTTTTCGCGGTGTCAGATTAAAACGGTCAAAGAACGGCGCGACCGAGCGAATTTGATTTTCGATATTATCAAAATTTTTCGGATGTTTTTCTTGAAGGAAATAGAGAAAAGCTGCTAAATTTTCTCCGTCCTCACGCAAATAATCGTTATCGTCTATTTTATTTATCTTTTTTAACGGCGAAGAATTACCTGTATCGTGAAAGTGGTAGATTCTAAATGATTCAAGGTATTCATTCAAAAGGTGACTGGCTAAATACTCTTTTCCCTCTGGTGCTATTATCCTTCTATTTGTTCTACTTTCCAGTGAATAACCGAGACTATTATATAGCGTATCCCAATTATCATAATCTTTTCCCTGATTATTGGAATTTTCTGAGAACATAATTCTTGCGAGACTAGCAGAATTAGCAGAAAAATAAGGTTCTAAACGATAGCCAAAAACATATTTATTATCAAAATCAATCAATCCGAAGATATGCTGACTCTTTTTCCTTCCGAAATACAAAAACTTATCGAACTTTTCACCAATATATTGTTGCAATTTTTGCTCATGAATCCGATTAGTTAGTTTGAAGAAAGAAACAAAATTACTTTTGCCGGCACCATTCATACCAACGAGAATATTTATCGGCTTGAGTTCCAAGTCACAATGCCGAATCGACTTAAAATTTTCGATGATGATGCGTTCAATCATAATTCCAGCCGAAATTGTAGGAAATAAAACGCTAACTGACAACCTTGCTTTGCGCTTTGGGCAATTCCTGCCCGAAAAACACTTTCTTGACGGCGCGAATCGTGTTGGCGTGGATTTCGACCGTGTCGTTTATATCTAAGGCATAACCGCCGGACATTGTCGTCACAATCGGTGTGTGATGCTCGCGGGCGAACCGCAAAACCATCTCGTCGCGCCGCATTAAACCTGCCTGTGTCAATTTGAGCCGCCCGAGTTTATCTTTTTCAAACGGGTCTGCGCCGCCGAGGTAAAAAATGATGTCGGGATTGTGCATAAAAATGCGCGTAAGGCTTGTTCGAGCGTTTCGATGAATTCTTCATCGCCGGTTCCGTCCGATAGTTCAATGTCGAGCGACGAATTCTCCTTGAAAAGCGGGTAATTTTTCGCGCCGTGCATCGAAAATGTAAAGACTTCCGGGGAATTTTGAAAAATAAAAGCCGTGCCGTTGCCCTGATGCACGTCGCAGTCAACGATTAAGAACTTTTCGGCGAGACGTTCTCGCTGCAAAACGCGAATCGCGACCGCGACATCGTTCAAAACGCAGAAACCTTCGCCTCTATCGGGATAAGCGTGATGCGTTCCGCCCGCGAGATTCGACGCGATGCCGCTTTCCATCGCATAACGCGCCGCGTTTATCGTTCCCGAAATCGCGTGAAACGAGCGGCGGACAAGCGATTTCGACCAGGGCAGACCGAGCTTGCGAATCTCTTTTGCGGTTAAATCACCGTTGACGAGACGCGTAATATAATCTTCGGTGTGGACAAGCAGCAAATCTTCAACCTTCGCCGCTTCCGGCTCGAAAATCTCGTCCCGCTGCAGAGTCCCCTCGTTAAGCAGTAAATCTCTGACGAGTTCAAATTTGCGAATCGGAAAAACGTGACCTTCGCCGATTTCGGCGTAATAGTAAGGCGAATAGTAAAGGAGGTAATTACTCATTTATATCAAGTTATATGCTAAACGATGCGCAGACGTTAAGGCAAACAATTCGCAAGCGCGTAATTTTTAATTCCTATATGATTTAAAAGGAAGTGAGGCTTCAAGTTTCGGGTAACTTGAAGCCTCGATTTTAGGCGGATGGCATAGCTGTAGGCAACGCGGAGCGGACAGGCAAAAGGCGGATTATCAAAAGGCAGGGCTATCTGTGTGTTAACGAATCAAACTTCTCCGCAGTTAATTCAATTCGCCGGCACAAGAATCTTTTCATTCGGACGACTCATCCCGATTTTTCGCGCTTCGCGTTCAATCGTCTGATTATCGTTCCTCAGGTTGTGAACCTCCTCTTGCAGAGCGAGATTTTCAACCGATAATTTTTCAACGTTAGTCGTTAACTGGCTATTTTGTTCGGCTTCCGTTCTCATTTCCGAAAATGCACGAAAGTTTACAGCCAAACAAAGCATAAGCGTCATCGACACAACAACCACAAACAAAAACCATTGTGGAGTTGAACTTTTAGCGCGTCCCGCCGTTTTCCTACGTGTTCTCACGGGCATTGAGATAGTTTGTGAATTATTCCAGTAAGTATCGGCGACCTTGCTCAAGTAGCACCTCCAATTCCTGCTTGTCTTCGGATTCGGCGTAAATTCTGACCATCGGCTCTGTGCCTGACGGTCGCATTAACATCCAGCTTCCGCCCGCAAAGAAAAACTTTACGCCGTCCATTCGATTTATATTTTCAATTTTTCGACCGCCGATTTCCGACGGCTCCTGGGCTAATTTTTCTTTCAGTTTCGCGGCAATCTCGGGGTTTAATTTAACTCCGATTCTGCCTGATTCGAGTTTTCCGACGCGGGCGTAAAGCTCGTTTAATTGCTCGGTTAAACTCTTTCCTCTGACAGTCACGGCTTCGACCGCCAGAAGACAGGCTAAAATTCCGTCCTTTTCGGGAAAATGCCCGCGGATTGAAAGACCGGCGGATTCTTCTCCGCCCAAAATAATCTCGTCTTTATTTATCAATTCGCCGATAAACTTAAAACCGACCGGCGTTTCATACAATTTCAAACCGCGCGCTTTCGCGACTCTGTCAACCAGGTGGGATGTTGCTACGCTTCTCGCGACACCGAGCGTCCAACCGCGTGATTCAGCCAAGTAATCGGTTAAAATAGCGATTAAATGATTAGGCTGAATAAAATCGCCGTTTGAATCGATGACTCCGAACCGGTCGCCGTCGCCGTCAGTTGCAAGTCCGAGCGTGTAACCTTTCGATTTGACGGCTTCGACCAATTCGCCGACCTGCTTTTCGCTCGGTTCGGGAGATTTTCCGCCAAACGTCACATCACGCCAATCGTGCAGCGTTTCGACCTCTAAACCATAGTCGCGCAGGATTTTATCGAGATAGCCGCGACCGGTTCCCCAAAGCGCGTCGTAAACGAATCTGCCTTTGGCTTGCGCGATGGCGTCGAAATTTATTTTAGTTTTCAAATCGTCCAGATATTCGGGACGCGCGTCAAATTCTGCTATC
Source organism: Pyrinomonadaceae bacterium (assembly GCA_036403375.1). GTDB lineage: Bacteria > Acidobacteriota > Blastocatellia > Pyrinomonadales > Pyrinomonadaceae > JAFDVJ01. The sequence goes on along the minus strand of DASWRC010000159.1, from coordinate 5,034 downwards.
GAGCCGCCGTCCGCGTCTTGCACATTCGGCGTGTTTGTAATTAATTCTTCAATCCGCTTCGTAATTTCAGGAAGAGCCGGGGCACCATCGGCAGTCGAAAACTTGATTCCCTGATATTCCGGCGGATTATGCGAAGCCGTAAAATTTATACCGCCGACAGCTCGCTTGTTTCTTATTGCGTGTGAAATCGTCGGCGTCGGCGTCGGATGATTGCAAAGCAGAACGTGAAATCCTTTTTTCCTTGCGATTTCAGCTGCCACGGCAGCGAATTTCTCGCCCATAAAGCGCGAATCGTGCCCGACAATCAAAGTTTTTTCGCCTTCGCTAAAACTTTCTTTCAAATAACCGCAAATCGATTCTGTTACCAGTTCAACATTTTTATATGTGAAGTCATCGGCGATAATTGCTCTCCAACCCGATGTTCCGAAACGTATAGACATACCTGCGCAATTTAATTAATGTCTTGAATCCCTGAATTTAACTTTTTACCGCTTGTTTCCAACAAGATTGCTGTTGAAATGTTTTTGTTGAACGACTTTATATTTGAACCCTGTTACTTCTTATAAGGTGAAACAAAATTTAGCATAATAAAAATTCCAAGTAAAGATATTTTAATTATAAGCTAAACCTTTGTTGCTCAATAGTTTCGTCTATTTTCCTCAGGTAAGCGTTAAATGAACTGCTTAAAAGTAAACAAATGGTGAACAAAATTCCGCAAAGAATGCTTTTTGTTCTAAACTGCCACAAAAGGCTATGTTTTTCAATATATTGTGCTGTCAGGTTTTCAACAACTGTGAAAAACCTTTAAGCAATGGTTTAATCCAAGGTATTAAATTTACGGTAGGAATTTGTATTTAGAATATTACATATAAATTTCTTTTGTGTCAAAAACGGTAATAGTTAAAAGCTCAACGCCTTTTGTGGCATAATGATACAAATAAAAAAATTGTTAAAAACCTGCGAAATCCCAACAAGCTCTATCGAATCACCAACTTGCAGGAACAGTCCGGCACGGCACAGTTTTTGCTGAATATTTTTGACATTTAAAGGAAAAGCATTTTTCGAGATATTTTCATCGCTTAACATTTCCGAACAATAGATAAGAGTAATCATTGGAGAATATATTTATGAGACCCGTAAAACATTTTGAAAAGGGACTGACATACATTGCAGGCGGACTTTTTAACGCCATTAAATCGGTTAATCAATTCAAACCGAACCCGTCTTTCACGCCGAAGTGGGCTGATAAGCCGATTCTTAAATCGTGGGAAAAATCGAAGCCGACGCTCGGCTTCCCGCGCACGACCGATAGCTTGTGCCCGAACTGTGTCATTGAGGCACGCGAAGAAATCTTAAGCGGTAGACGCGACGTTTCAACCTTAATCAACGATAAAGTCGGTGAAATCAAAGCGCAGATTATCGAGCGCGAGGGGCAAATCTGGATGATTAAAGATTGCCCGGAACACGGACATTTTGAAGATTTGATGGCGATTGATTCAAAGTTTTTGAAGCACATCGAAACGCTCTTCCCGGGACGCGATATGAAATCGCACAACGACGAAGATTTGCACAATCACGGAACGTCGTCAATCAAATATGGACGCGGCGCGGTTTTGACAGTTGATTTGACCAATCGCTGCAATATGATGTGCGACCCGTGTTTTATGGACGCCAACCAGGTCGGATTTGTTCATGAGCTGTCGATGGAAGATGTGTCGGAAATTCTCGACAACGCGATTCAAATCAAACCGCGCCGTCAGATGTCGGTGCAGTATTCGGGCGGTGAGCCGACGCTTTCGCCGTACTTTCTGGACGCCGTCCGCTATGCGCGCAAAGTCGGTTACAACTCGGTACAGGCGGCGACCAACGGCATCGAATTCGCGAAATCGAAAGAATTCTGCCGTGAAGCAGCCGAAGCCGGACTTCGTTTCGTTTACCTGCAATTCGACGGTATCGGCAACGACGCGAACTCGCACCGCCAAATCGGCAACCTGTTCGACGTTAAACTTCGCGCGATTAACAACCTGCACGAAGCCGGCGTCGACATTATTCTCGTCACGACGCTTGTAAACGGCGTCAACAACGATCAGGTCGGAACGATTATCCGGTTCGCGCTCGAAAATCCGAAGAAAATTTCGTTCATCGCGTTTCAGCCGGTTTCCTTCACCGGTCGCGACGAGCACATCACCGAACAGCGCCGCCTTCAGCAGCGTTATACGCTCTCGCACCTCGCGCAGGACGTGCAGAAACAGGTCGGCATTACTGAACCGACGCGCGATTGGTTCCCGCTTTCCCTGATGGGCGCGTTTGCGGACTTTGCGGACGTCGTTCACGGACCGGAATCCGATTGGGGACAGGTTTCGTGCGGCTGCCACCCGAACTGCGGCGTCGGCACTGCCGTGATGGTCAATAAGGAAACGAAAGAAATGGCGCCGGTTCCGCAATTCCTGAACATTCAGGGCTTGGTCACCGATATGCAGCACATCACGGACACGAACCGCGGTAAATGGTTCTCGAACCTTATGATGGGCTTGGCGCTCTTGAAAAACTACAACCCGTACGGCGCGCCGCACAGCTTAACCTTGGGCGGCATCCTGAAGAAATTCGATAAATCGTTCGGCTTGTCGGGCAAAGATTACGGTAAAGTCGGTCCCGACCGCACGCTCGAAGACATCGAAAAACGTCGTCAAGACCCCTGGAACTTCCTGTTTATCGCGGGAATGTGGTTCCAGGATTTGTTCAACTACGATTTCCGCCGCACCGAAATGTGCATCATTCCCTACGGCACGCAGGAAGGCGAAATTTCGTTCTGCGCCTACAACACCGGCATCGGCTGGCGCAACATCATCGAGCACATGCATCAAAATGCGACAGTCGCTCAATGGTACAAGGACCACGGTCGTCACGAAGTCTTCGCCAAAGGCAAGGAAGTTGCGCTCGGCGATGCTTCGCACAATCTCAACTTAAACGAAGTTGACCTTTCGCGTCCGAACAAACCGGAAATGGAAGGACCGAAAACCGCAGCCGAAGAAATGCAGATGATGAAGAAACTCTACAATCAGATGGTTTTAGAGAAAAACAGCATCAAGGGCGAAAACCTCGTCCAAATCGGCGGCATCAAACGCGAAAAGAAAGAAAAAGATTCGGGACTCAAAGCATAAGCCGGCGCGTTTCGAAACTAAACGAAAAAGCTCTGCGAGCAATCGCAGGGCTTTTTTATTTAGCGGAAACCTCAAACACTTTGACGGAAAACCGTTACAACTTGACGGAAGGTTATTTCACTTTGACGGAAGCCTCAAACCTTTTGACGGAAGGTCATTTCTTCTTAACGGAAGCTTAAAACCTTTTGACGGAAACTCGTTTCCTTTTGACGGAAGTTCATTTCTTTTTGGCGGAAACTTATTTCCAATCAGCGGAAACAAGTTTCACTTTACCGTTAATTCTTTAAATATCATGCAGGGATAAAGTCTAACTATAAGCTTGGAAATAAAACGAACCCGCAATCGACTGCTGCTAAAACCAATCTTTAAGAAAGTGTCCCGAAAAGCCATACGTTTTCGGGATTTTAGTTATGAGACGGTTTTTGAGACAAATCGGAAAAATGCGGGAATTGTGATTTAAGTGTTAAGCCATAGATACTTCAACGGTTTATGTGTCTCAAAAACGTATGACTTATGAGACAGTTTCAAACGCTCGCCGGATGTCTCGAAAAGGGGCGTTTTCGAGACACTTTATTACCAACTATTCGACGATCCTCGCTTATATACCCACCTTCCCTCGACACAGCATCCGGCAATTTTTCCGCTCCCCTTCCGGAAATTTCAGATTTAGCGTTTCTTTACCTTGCAGCCGCATTTTGAACAATCTTATCTTCAGGTTTTATCTTAATAAATATTCACCTTTTGTCATCAATACGACAAACTTTGATCTTCCTGTTGTAATAAGCTAATTTGCCGCATCGATTGTTTGAACGGTTAATTCATTCGCATAAGCTAAGCCATTATCTTGAAACGGGGGATAGTTTATCTCGTTTCGCTATTGAAATCATTCAACGAACAAAGGGAGGGTAATTTAATGAAAATAAAAAAAGGTATAGGTCATAATATTTATACACATTTTTTTTTACTTTTGAATTTAACGGTTTGCGTTTTCAGCTTATGCATGGCGACTTTGGCACAGGACGATGAAATTCTTCCGCCCTCGAAACACGTTTTGCCAAGCACAATACAGGTTAATCTGACCAAACATTTCGCGCGTTTGCCGCTTCGGAAAGGAACTTATACGGACGGGAAAACAACACGCAACGTATGGTTCATACTGACCGACGTCTCAGACCAAGCGCTGGCGACACAAATCGGTTTGAATTTCGCGCCGAAACTGGCAAATGCTCCGGTCGGCTGTCCGGGCTGCGTGCAGGTTTTAGATGTTCCGGCAAATATCACGCAGGCACAAAACGTCCAGTTTAAAGGGATTCCCGATTTCAGCCCGCAGCGGATGCTCGTTCCGGGACCGCGAGGTTTCCCGTTTCTGACCGGGCAAGCCGGCGCGAAAGCCGGACCGTTTTACACGCCTTATCTTCAGCCCGCCGGAACCGGCATCGTTTATAACGGAACGATTGTCGCAGTCGGCGACGGCGCGTTCGATGTCACGACGCACACCAACACGCACGACCGCGTGCTGGCAATCGACACGGCGAATATGACGGTCGATCTCCTGATGATTCGCGCCTTTTCTGCCGGTAAAGAAGTAATTTATCTCGGACTGGAATCGTCGAGCGAGGAAGCCGCGATTTTGGAACGCGCCACATTTACTCCAATCCTTGGAACTCTGCCGTTTCCGAACGGCGATTTTCGTACCGATTCAGCACGGGCGGCGATTTTTTCCTTTACTAACGGACTAACGCTAACGACGAGCCCGCCCGCGCAGGGATTAAATCATTTGATAATTGACGGTCGCAATGCCGAAGAAGCAAGGCTCTCGAACACCGCCTTGCTCGAAGCGCTGCGAAACGGCGGCGACGCGCGCAACGTGATC
>DASWRC010000158.1:0-6496 GCA_036403375.1 Pyrinomonadaceae bacterium | reverse complement strand
ATAAACGACTCTTTTTGAGATAAATATAACGGTTGAAAAATCCCATGTAAATTTTATATCGAAGTAATTACGTTCAACTCAAATTTATGCTGCATACAGTTGATAAAAAAAGAAGAGGGCGCGCCAGAGGTATGAAGTCTGGTTTATTCAACGCGAAATGGGTTCTCATCCTCAGTCTAATGTTCCTTTTCGCTTGTCGAAACTCGCCCAGTTCAAATGAAGCGCCTCGTCACCTGGATACAAAATGCCGCCCTTATGCGGCGGAAGGAATCGAGGTCAGCTGCCTCACACAAAAACAAGTCGGATACACCGTCATTCGCGTTAATCTAAAAGCCGCGTCCATTAAGATGATGTGGAAAAACGCGGCGGGTGTCCCTTATGGTTCTTTAAGCGAAGCTTACCGACAGTTCGGCGATGACCTGCTGGCGGTTACCAATGCCGGCATCTACGGCGAGAACAAAACTCCGGCAGGACTTCATATCGAGGGCGGCATGACACAGCATCCGCTCAATCTGGATAATGGAGAAGGCAACTTTTACTGGAAGCCGAACGGCGTATTCTACGTTGCGGATGACGGTGCGGGAATTATGGAATCGGAGAGGTTCAATTCGCTCGATAAACGAGCCGGCGTAACGGAAGCTACCCAGTCGGGTCCGCTGCTGGTCAGCGAAGGCGCAGTAAATTCTAAACTGCCTGCGGAATCAAAATCTTTGTATGTGCGAAACGGGATCGGAATAAAGTCTGCCGATGAGGTGTATATTCTGATTTCTGAAGATGAGGTGAGTTTGTATGATTTCGCCGACGTGTTTGTGAGCCAGCTGCATTGCCGAAATGCGCTTTACCTGGATGGCTGCGTTTCACAGTTGTATCTCCCGGTACATGACAGCTATATACCGGGGCAGCGGCGATGTGAAAAAGAGTTGGTCGGATTGCTGGGTGTCGTAAAGCGGAAGTAGGGACTTTGTAAAGAGGTTCGAGTTATCCGGAAGTTCCAATTGACAAGTTTCAAAACGCCCGTTAAAGAATAAACCGAACCGCTTGGCGCATCACCCGAACATCCGTTCTGTAACCGGAGCATTGGGCGAAATGCTCAATGCTCCGGTCTTTTATTTTCTTACCCCGAACTGGGTGCGCGCCGGCTAAAGCTCGCGGCAATCTATTGAAATCTTTTTAATCGAAACATTTTACCGGAACATTCTCCATTGTTCGCTCAATCAGCATATCGACGACGGCGTTGAAATCCTGTCCGGACTCTTCGTAAACGCGAAGCTGTTCGTCGGCTGACGTGCCGCGCTCTAAAATTGTGTGAACGTGCTCGATTTCCTTGCGCGAATCCAGGTCATCAACCACGTCGTCAACAAAGTCGAGCAGCTCGCGGATTAAATCTTTCACCGGAACTTCCTTCTGTTTGCCCAAATCGAGCAGCATTCCGTCCAACCCGTATCGAATCGCGCGCCATTTGTTTTCCTGAATCAGGCGGCGATGATAAAGCCGGAAGCCCCAGTTTTTATCGATCATTACCGAAAGCTTAGCGCAGATCGCCTGAAAGAGCGCGGCGACGGCGATTGTGTCGTCAACGCGCGTCGGAATGTCGGCGATGCGGAATTCGAGCGTCGGGAATTTGGCGTGCGGGCGCACGTCCCACCAGATTTTCGTGCCGTCCTGTATGCAGTTCATCTTGACGAGCAGATCGACGTAAGACTGAAATTGCTGGTACGACTCGAAATGGTCGGGAATGTCGGTGCGCGGAAACTTTTTAAAGACTTCCGAGCGATAGCTTTTAAGACCTGTGTTGAAGCCCAGCCAGAACGGCGACGAGGTCGTCATCGCCAGAATGTGCGGCAGAAAATAGCGCGCGGCGTTCATAATGTGAATACGGCGGTCTAAATCCGCAATGCCGACGTGAACGTGAACGCCGAAAATCAGCAGCGAGCGCGCGACCATCTGCAATTCATCAACCAGTAATTTATAGCGGTCGTGCTCGAAGATTTCCTGCTCCGACCATTTAGAAAAAGGATGCGTCGAAGCGGCGGCGATCGCCAGTCCCTTATTCCGTGCGAGACCGGAAATGATACAGCGCAGTTTTGAAATGTCCTCGCGCGCTTCCTTGATGTTGGCGCAGACGCCCGTGCCGACTTCAATCATCGATTGAATCATTTCGGGCTTGATTTTTTCGCCTAAAAGCAGCTTGCCTTCGTCCAAAATCTCCGAAACGTGCGATTTCAGCTCGCGCGTCGTCGGGTCAACAATCTGAAATTCTTCTTCAATGCCGAGTGTAAATTGTTCAAACATATTTGTCCGTTGTCAGTTGTCAGTCGTTAGTTGTTAATTTCCGTTTGATTAAAACTTTACAACGGACGCGCTTGGACTGACAACCGCCCAATCAAGCTATTTGCAATTCGCGCTTTAAAAGCTCGGCGGTTTCTTCGCGGACGTTTTGAAATCGCACGCCGACGCCGTGTCCGGGGTCGGTATAAACAATCGTCCCGTCGATGGATATTTCGCGCCCGCCGATGCTCATGCGAATAGAAAGCGCCGTTCCGGTTTCGAGATTAGCGTTCGTCGTCATATAAAGCCCGCCGACGCCGATGTCGCGAGTGTTAGCGATGCCGGTCGCGTCGCCGCCGTCGAAATTTACGTCAACAATCAATTTTTTGCGGTCTGCCTGCCGCCTTTCCGACGGCGCAAGCGCTTCCGCATAATCCTTTTCGGTCATATTTTTTACCTTTTTTATTCGAGTTTTTTAAGAATTTAGATTGCAGATTTGTCGTGGAAACAAATCTTGCCAGATATTTTAACTCATTTTTCGGTAAATAAGTAGCTTTTTTTGTGGTGAAAAACGAATAGTGAATAGCGAATAATGTCGGTCTCTAAATAGTTATTTATTCGTTTTTCACTTTTCGTTTTCGTTATTAACTCATGTCCTTGGCGAGCTTCAGAAACGATTTCGAGGCGTGCGACAGAACCGAGTTTTTGCGGTAGATGATATTGAGCTTTCGCTCGAGCTTCATTTCCTTGACCGCCAGCGCCTTTAATTGCCCGCTGTCAATCTCGCTCTGCGCCGTTAATTTGGGCACGAGCGCGATGCCGATGCCGGTTTCAACCAATTTTTTGATGGCTTCGAGCGACGGCAATTCCACGGAAATATTGAGCTTCGTCTGGTATTTTTCAAAAGTTTCGATGACCTTTTCGCGATACGGCGACGGCGCGTTGTGCGCGATAAAGGTTTCGACGCCGAGCTCTTTGACCGAAACCGCCGATTTTGACGCTAAAGGATGCGACGGCGAAACAATCAGTGCTAACTCGTCTGTGAAAACGGTTGTTGAAACTACCGAATTATCGTTCGGTTTGAAGGAAACGATGCCGAGTTCGGCTTCGCGCGCCATAATCTCTTTCGGAATCCGGCTGGCGACACCGCGCTGAACTTCGACTTTGATCATCGGATAAAGTTTGCGAAATTCTTCAATCACCGGCAGGAGATAAAAAACCGTGTGCTCGTTGGCGCTAATCGTCACTTTGCCGTGATGCAGGTCGCGCATTTCGCGAATCGCATTATGCGCCGTCTGACGAAGATTGAGCATCTGCCGTGCGTAATCGAGCAGCAATTCGCCGGCGAGCGTTAAAGTTCCGTCTTTTGATGAACGGTCAAATAGTTTTTCGCCGATTTCCTGTTCGAGCCGCCGGACTGCCTGACTGACGGCGGGCTGCGTGCGATTTAAAACTTCCGCCGCGCGCGAAAAACTTTTTTCGCGCGCAACGGCAACTAAAACTTCCAATTGATTTATGTCCATAGATTTATAGCCGATTTGAGATTTAAAACACCGATTATAGGAACTATCCGATATTTACGCTGAATTATCAAATTAAAATCAACATAAATAATAGTTCTATAACTTCTTTTTTCGTTTTTCTTAAGGATTTGCCATATGCTCATCATTCAAAGTTATGTTTTATATCTTATGATAACCTTGACTTTTGGAAAATAAGTTTTTAGAGTAATGAAATCAAGCCTCGTTTGGCACCAAAAACCATCTATTTTGAAAAAGCGTTGGAGAGAGAATGAAACCCGAAAAAATTAGAATTTTTGACACGACTTTGCGCGATGGCGAGCAATCGCCCGGCTGCTCGATGAATTTGCAGGAAAAAATCAAAATGGCGCGGCAGCTCGAAAAATTGGGGGTCGACATCATCGAAGCCGGATTCCCGATTGCGTCCGACGGAGACTTTCAAGCCGTCCGCGCGATTTCCGAAATTTGCGAAAAGGCAACTGTCGCCGCGCTTTGCCGGACGACCGAATTAGACATCGCGCGCGCGGCGGAAGCATTAAAGAAAGCGAAAAACTCAAGGATTCATACGTTTGTCGCAACTTCAGACATTCATCTCGAATACAAACTCCAAAAAACGCGCGCGCAGGTTCTGGAAATGACGCGCAGCGCCGTCCGGCTCGCAAAGAATCACGCCGGTGAAGTCGAATTTTCCGCCGAAGACGCGACGCGCAGCGACGTGGATTTCGTTTGCGAGATTTTCGCGACGGCGGTCGAAGAAGGCGCGACCGTTTTGAACGTGCCCGATACGGTCGGTTATACTTTGCCGAACGAATACTCAAACCTGATTCGCACGGTCAAAGAAAGGGTTGTCGGCGATAAAGCGGTGACCATCAGCGTTCATTGCCACAACGATTTAGGCTTGGCGGTCGCCAACAGTTTAGCGGCGGTCGAAGCCGGAGCACGTCAGGTCGAATGCACGATTAACGGCATCGGCGAACGCGCCGGAAACGCCAGCTTAGAAGAATTGGTGATGGCGCTGGTCGTCCGCGCGGACAAAATGCCGTTTGCACACGGCATCGAAACGACGCAGATTTATCCGACGAGCCAGATGCTTTCATCCATTATCAGCTTCGGCGTACAGCCGAATAAGGCGATTGTCGGACGAAACGCTTTTGCGCACGAAGCCGGAATTCACCAGCACGGCGTTTTGAGCAATCCGCTGTGCTACGAAATTATGACGCCGCAATCGGTCGGCGTGCCGTCAAACGACATTGTTCTCGGCAAACATTCCGGCAGGCACGCGCTGGTTGCACGTTACAATGAGCTCGGCGTTGAGCTTAACCGGGCGGAAATCAACGAAGTTTATCAAAAATTCACGGCACTCGCGGATAAAAAGAAGAATATCTACGACCAGGATTTGCTCGCGATTCTGCCGGTACAAGTGCCCGCGTTGATGGCGGCTTAATAAATATTTAGCCGCGAATATCACGAATATCACGAATATTTATATTTTGATTTTGAAAATAATTCGTGATATTCGTGTTATTGGCGGCAAAAAATCTTATGAAAATTACAGTTTTAGCGGGCGACGGCATCGGCGTCGAAGTCACGCGCGAAGCCGTCAAAGTTTTGTCGGCGGTCGCGCCAATTTACGGTTTAACAATCGAAACCGACGCGCAGTTAATCGGCGGCGTCGGCATCAGCGCGAAAGGCTCGCCGTTTCCGGATGAAACCAAAGCGTCTTGTTTAGCGGCGGATGCGGTTTTGCTCGGCGCGGTCGGCGCGCCCGAATTCGATAATCTTCTTCCCGAAGCGCGCCCCGAAATCGGGCTTCTTCAGTTGCGAAAAGCGCTCGGCGGTTTTGCCAACTTGCGCCCGTCAAAAGCCTTTCCGGCGCTGATTGATTCGTCGCCGCTGCGGCGCGAAATCTTTGAAGGCACAGACCTTTTGATTGTCCGCGAGCTTTTGGGCGGTTTGTATTTCGGTCAGCCGCGCGGAATTGGCGAGAACGAGGCTTTTAACACGATGCGTTATTCGACGGAAGAAGTAACGCGGGTCGCGCGGGTCGCTTTTGAATCGGCTAAAACGCGCAAAGGCAAAGTTACTTCGGTCGATAAAGCGAATGTTCTGGAAACGTCGCGTTTGTGGCGCGAAACGGTCGAAAAGGTCGCGAAAGATTACCCGGAAATTGAATTGGAACATCTTTTTGTTGACGCCTGTGCGATGCATCTGGTGACGAATCCGAACCGCTTTGACGTTATTTTGACCGAAAATCTGTTCGGCGATATTCTCTCGGACGAAGCCGCCGTGCTCACGGGCAGTCTCGGGATGCTCGCGTCGGCAACCATCGGCGGCGCGATTGATTTATTTGAGCCGGTGCACGGTTCGGCGCCTGACATTGCCGGAAAAAATATTGCCAACCCGCTCGGCGCAATCGCCTCGGTTGCCATGTTATTGCGGTACACGGCGAAAAATGAAGAAGCGGCAAGCGCAATCGAAAACGCGATTGATAAAGTTTTAGCGGAAGGCTTTCGCACGGCGGACATTTCGCGCGACAAGGAAAATTTCGCGCGGACGGACGAAATCGGCGATTTGGTTGCCAAATACGCGGTCGAGTTTGCGAACACGCGCTATAATTCGCAGACGGTTTGATTTTTCCAGGAAACGCAGATTAGACGAAATAACGCCGAAATTTGAACTGAATCAAACATCATTTGCACTAATGCAAA
>DASWRC010000157.1:0-5281 GCA_036403375.1 Pyrinomonadaceae bacterium | reverse complement strand
CGCGAGGACGGCGACAGCTGCGCCTTTGCCGATAGACGTTTTTTCCGGAGGCGAAACGACTGCCGGTTCACTTACCGGAACCGCTTCGGCAACCGCTTCCGCCGGTTCTTTTTCCACTTCCTTCCGCTCGACTAATTTCAGGACGTTTCCGCGCCGCTCGACATCGTAACCAGGCGCGGTCGATATTTGGGCAGCTGACAGCGACGGCGGCGGCGCGGCGGCGGGCGGCGAAAGTTCCCGCACGTCGCCGTTAAAGCGATAGCCGCGACGCCGGAAGGTTTCGATAAACGGCTTTCCGCCGGCACGATTCCCGAGAGTTTTTCTGAGCTGGTAAATATACTGCGAAAGGTTCGATTCCTCGACCACCGAGTCCGTCCAGAGCCGGTCCATCAACTCGTCTTTGCTCGTAATCTCGCCGCGATTTTCAACCAGCGCAGCGAGCGTTTCAACAACCTTTCGGGGCAGAAAAATCTCCTCGCCGTCGCGATAAAGCATCAATCGCGCGGCGTCGAGCCGAAATGAGTCAAATTCGTAAATTATTTGTTTAGAGGTATTTGTCATCGCAAAACTTTAAATTCAACATCTTAAAACTTAAATTCAAGAAAATTTGAAGATAAATTCAAGATGCCGCTTGCACCCTGCATGTATTCTGACAGTTACAGAGCAGACAAACCGTCTATTGAACGACTGTTGATTAGCTAAACCACAGTCTATCGCAAATCCTCCCGGAACGGAAGATTTGTCGGGCGCGATTTGGCTGCTCTGATTTAAATTCTTTTGAGGAATGTACAGCGAAACAATCGGTGTTGCTCCATCAAAGCGACTGTTTCCAACCCCTGAATTTAACCGTTCGCGCTCGAAATCTATACGGAGATGAAACTATGAAACGACGAAACACATTTAAATACGTATTTCCCACGAAAATATTCCCGGCAATGTTACTTTTTGCGATGCTCTTCTGTGTCCTCAATGCCGAAGGCGCGACGCTGACCGTCACCAGTACGTCGCCGATTTTTCAACCCGGTTCGCTCAGCTACACCATCTCGCAAGCGGCGGACGGCGACACCGTTAATTTCAATTTGCCGGGTTGTCCCTGCCAAATCCCTATATTCAACTCGGGAATTGTAATTGACAAGAATCTGACCATTACCGGTCCGGGCGCGAAGCAGCTTGTTCTCGCCAAGGGTGACGTCCTTGCCCAAATTTTCCAAATAAACGCCGGTAAGACCGTGACTATTAGCGGCATCGCCCTGCGGCGCGCCGCCAGTAATTTCCCTACGGGCGCGGTGGTAAAAAATTTGGGCGGAAATTTAACGCTCGATAATGTAATTGTTTCCGGCAGCTTCGATGCATTCAACGAGGGCGCTATATTGAACTCTCTTAACGGAACCCTGAACATTACGAACAGCACTATCTCCGGCAACTCCGGCAATCAGGGCGGCGCGCTTTTAAACTACGACGGCACCGTGAAAATCTCGAACACGACAATCTCAGGCAACGTCGGCAGCGCCGGCGGCGGCGGAATCTGGAATCGCAGCGGCGCATTAACAATCGTCAACAGCACTATCACAAATAACCGGACAGCCGAAATAAACGGCGTGCCGAGTCCGGGCGGCGGCATCTATATCGAGGGCGGAACCGTAACGCTTCACAACACGATTGTGGCGGGCAATTTTAGCTTTAACGGCGCCGGCGACATTTACGGCACGGTTGCGACCGCCAATAACAATCTAATCGGCGACGCCGGCAGCAGCGGCGGAATTATGAACGGCGTCAGCGGCAACATCGTCGGCAACGGCGGAGTCGGCACAATCGACATCAACACCGTGCTGAGCGCAGCGCTCGCCGACAACGGCGGCGAGACGCCGACTCATGCGCTTCTTCCGGGAAGTTCGGCAGTCAACGCGGGCAGCAGCGCGCTCGCCGTCGATACCAACGGCAGCCCGCTCGCGACCGACCAGCGCGGCACCGGATTCCCCCGCATTCTCGGCATTGTCGACATCGGCGCGTACGAGCTTTTCGTTGATTCGGACGGCGATACCGTGCCGGACGCGAACGACAATTGCCCGCTCGTTTCAAATCCCGACCAATTAGACACGGACGGCGACGGCGCGGGGAACGTTTGCGACGCGGACGACGATAACGACGGCGCTGCCGACGCCGTCGATAATTGTCCGCTCGTTTCGAATCCCGACCAGGCTGATTTTGACCTCGACGGCATCGGCGACACGTGCGACCCGCAGACCGGACCGGCGAGCGATAAGGAACAATGCAAGAACAACGGCTGGACGCGCTTTAATTTCCCGCAAACATTCAGTAATCAAGGCGATTGTCTCCGATTTCTGCGGCGCGGCGATTAACCTCCGGCGGCATTAATCGACGAGAAATCTTCGGCGAAAAATTAATCGGGGAAAAACTCCCGCAAGGAGGAATTTATGAAAAAGGCGAAATTCAAAATATATATTCTTTTTATCACGGCTCTCATTTTTGCAGGCACGGCTCGCGCGCAGACAAACGCTTTTAATTATCAGGGCAAGCTGACCGACGCGGGCGCGCCGCAGGCGACCTATCAAATGCAGTTTAAGCTCTTTGACGCGGCTTCGGGCGGCAGCCAAATCGGCTCAACCATTGACAATCCTTCGGTCGCGGTGAGCGGCGGCGTCTTTTCGGTCAAGCTCGATTTCGGAGCGAATGTTTTTACGGGCGCCGACCGGTTTCTGGAAATCAGCGTCCGGCGCAGTGCAGCCGATAGCTACGTCACTTTAAGCCCGCGCCAGCAGATCGCGTCGTCGCCCTATTCGATTCGCACCCTCAGCGCGCAGCAAGCCGACCTCGCCTTGAATTCCAACCAGCTCGGCGGCGTCGCGGCGAGCGAGTATGTCACGAATTCGACCGTCGGCAGCTCGGTTATCAGGAACGGCACGACGCTCCAGACCGCCAACTTCAACATCAGCGGCAACGGTCTGTTCGGCGGCAGCGTCGGCATCGGCACGCCGACGAATCCGAATTTTCGTCTCGACATTTTCGGCAATGTCCGAACATTCAACGGCGTCGCCGCACACTTCGTCGCCGCACACTTCGTCGCCGAAACGACCGGCGGGACGAATACGTGGGCGCGGTTTTATATGCGGTCGCCGAGCCGAAGCTGGTTCATGGGCACATCACAGAATTTCAACGGCAATCAACTCTATTTTTCCGACGAAACTGCCGGACAGACGAGAATGGTTATTGACACCAACGGCAATCTCGGCGTCGGTACGACGGCTCCGGGAGCCAGACTTGCCGTTTCGACCCCGACTACCGCCGCCGGCAACAACACGGCGTATTTCGAAGCGCCGAATATCGGACCAAACGCGAGCAACATTCATTTCGGGACGACCGGCGACTGGTATATTCGCTCCGCCGCTTCCGCCGGCAAAGTCATTCTTCAGGATACGGGCGGCAACGTCGGCATCGGGACGAATACTCCGCCGACGACTCTCTACGTCGAAGGCAACGTCGGACAAAATTCCGCCGGTTTCGGTCTGCCGAAAGGGATGGTTTATCTTCTTTCCAACGGGACGATTTCCCGCTGTTATAATGCAACCACGGGCGCGACGACGAATGGCTGCGGTTTTACTGCCTCACGATTTCAGTTCGCTCAGTACAAAATAGATTTTGGATTTCAGGTAAATAAATCATTTTTTTCGCTGGTTATTAGAAATCACTCTGCCGTAACCGGCGGAGTTGCTACCGCCGACGATACTTCAGGTCTGACAGTCAACCAAATATACGTTTATACAAGTCAGGATATTGGCGTGCAGGTCATTGTTTATTAACGCGATTCGGTCGTTTTAGTTTAATAGTACCGGCGGCTTTAACTGCCGAATCCGGGATGTTTGTCATTCGGTCACAAGGGGATGAAATGAAATTCAGAACAATTAAATCAGCGGCAATATTTCTCATGCTGGCTTTATCGATCGCCGCACGGGCGCAGTCGGGCGGCGATTTTTCAATCAGGCAATCGGTCATCGCAAATGGCGGCGGCGCATCGACCGGCGGCAGTTTTACGGTTAATTCGACTGTCGGCGAATCGTTTGCCGGAGACGTCTCGAACGGCGCGAGTTTTACGCTCGCGTCGGGTTTCTGGGGCGACGGTTCAATCGTTGCCGCGACGCTCCGCGCGCCGTTCGATTTCGACGGCGACTCCAAAACCGACATCGGAATCTTTCGCCCGTCCGACGGCAGCTGGTGGTACGCGCGCTCGTCTGCCAGCGATTTTCGAGTCTTTCGTTTCGGAATTTCCACCGACATTATCACGCCCGGCGATTTCACCGGCGACGGTCGTGCCGATTTGGGCGTCTTTCGTCCCAGTACAGGCGAATGGTTCGTTCAGCGCTCGGAAGATAATTCATTTTTCAGCTTTCCTTTTGGTTCAAACGGCGACGTTCCCGCGCCTTCGGATTACGACGGCGACGGCAAAACGGACGCGGCGGTTTTTCGTCCCAGTTCGGGCACCTGGTTTATCTTGAATTCATCGGGCAGCGGCACTTCGATTGTTAATTTCGGCTCGTCGGAAGATAAACCGGTTGCGGCAGACTTTGACGGCGACGGTAAATCGGACATCGCAATTTTCAGACCTTCTGATGGAAGTTGGTGGTACCTGCGTTCGATTGACAGCCGGTTTCGAGTGTTTCGTTTCGGCATTGGAACCGATAAACCCGTTCAGGGCGATTACACCGGCGACGGCAAGGCTGATATTGCAATCTTTCGCCCATCGACCGGCGAATGGTATTTCCAGCGTTCGGAAGATAATTCCTATTATTCGGTTCCGTTCGGCGCGGCGGGCGACATTCCCGCGCCCGGAGATTACGACGGCGACGGCAAATTCGATACCGCCGTGTTTCGCCCCTCGACCGGCAATTGGTTCATCCAGCGTTCGAGCGCCGGAATCTTGATTACCAGTTTCGGCACGAACGGCGACCGCCCCGTGCCGAATGCTTTCGTGCCTTAAAAAAGCGGGCGGGGTTTATTTTTCAGTTTCGTGCGATGCTGCGGTCGGGCTCTCGACCGCAGCCGTATCTCGACCAATAAAACCAAGCGTTTGTATAAGCAGACGTTTTTCTTTTTATCGGTTGATGCTTCAATATTTATTTAATCCTCTATTTAACGTCAGTATTGGATAAGAATTAAAGCACAATCGCCGGAACCGTCGTTTTGAAATTTAAGTTCAGCGACGGTTTCTTCTCTTTCCAACTGTAGGCAATCAGCCCGGCTGCCAGATTGCCCAGAAAATTCCATA
>DASWRC010000156.1:0-6144 GCA_036403375.1 Pyrinomonadaceae bacterium | reverse complement strand
CTCGACAAATCAATCGAGGAACTGAAAAAACGAGAAGAAGAAGCCGAGCGCGCAATCGGCGTGCGGTTTTACAACGCGATTGAGAAAACGCGTTATTCCATCAACAACAAGCTCGACACGATTTTTGAAAATCGCAAGCAGATTGACGAAGAATTCCTTGACGAGCTTGAAGAAATGCTCATCTCGACCGACATCGGCGTTGCGACGACAATGCAGATTCTCGAAGCCGTCCGGCGCGGCGTCTCGCGTCAGGAAATCAGCGATTTAGACGCGCTCAAGCGCATCATGAAAAGGGAACTGCTGGACATCCTGCACCATTCGGAAGAACGCGGCGTGGCTGACGAAACGAAATACGATTTGGACATCAAGCCGTATGTTTTGATGGTCGTCGGCGTCAACGGCGTCGGCAAAACGACGACCATCGGCAAGCTCG
The DNA here is from genome assembly GCA_036403375.1 of Pyrinomonadaceae bacterium. GTDB lineage: Bacteria > Acidobacteriota > Blastocatellia > Pyrinomonadales > Pyrinomonadaceae > JAFDVJ01. Next base: position 5,711 of record DASWRC010000156.1, on the reverse strand, counting down.
CCCAGCGCATCAAGGACGAAGGCAACGGCGTTCTCATCTGCGCCGCCGACACGTTTCGCGCCGCCGCTTCAGACCAATTGGAAATCTGGGCGGAACGCGCCGGCGTTCAAATCATCCAGCAAAAACAGGGAACCGACCCGGCAGCCGTTCTGTTCGATTCGCTCAAAGCCGCGAAATCGCGCAACGCCGACGTGCTTATCGTTGACACCGCCGGACGCCTGCACAACAAGGCGAACCTGATGGCGGAACTCGAAAAAATGAAACGCGTCGCCGCCCGCGAAGTACCGCAAGCGCCGCACGAAACACTGCTCGTCATCGACGCCGTGACCGGACAAAACGGACTCGAACAAGCCCGCCAATTTATGAAGACGGCGGACGTCACCGGCATCGTCCTGACCAAGCTCGACGGCACGGCAAAAGGCGGCATCGCCGTCGCCATCGCCAAAGAATTAAACCTCCCGATTCGCTACGTCGGCATCGGCGAGCAGGTCAGAGATTTAATGGTCTTCGACGCGGAAAGTTACGTCAACGGATTGTTTAATTGAAGATTACACCGCCGAGGGCGCAAAGGACGCGGAGTAATTAATTATAAAAATCTCTGCGTGGTCAGCGTCCTCAGCGGTTAAATTAAAATTACTTGAATAATAATTTTTCAGAATTTGATATAAAAATGACCAGGCTCGCTTTAGAGTTGGCGTCAATCGGCGTTGGGCAGGTTTCTCCGAGTCCGCTGGTCGGGTGCGTGATTGTCGCGGCGAACGGCGAGATTGCGGGCGAAGGGACTTATATTTACGAGAATGCGACGCACGCTGAAATTCTCGCGCTCGAAGAAGCGGGCAGATTGGCGGTCGGCGGCACGGCTTATGTTTCGCTTGAGCCGCATTCTTATCACGGGCGGACGAAACCCTGCACGACGGCGTTGATAAATGCGGGCATTAAACGTGTCGTTTGCCCGATTGAAGACCCGAACCCGCTTGTTTCAGGGAAAGGTTTTGCGATTTTGCGCGAAGCGGGAATCGAGGTTGTCTCGGGAATTTTGCGCGAGGAAGCGCATCGTTTGAACGAAAAATTCTGCGTCTGGCATAACCGGCAGCGTCCGTTTGTGCATCTGAAACTGGCGATGAGTCTGGACGGTCGGATTTCGCTCCAAAATTCGGTCTCGACGACGCTTTCGGGCAAGGAATCGGCGGCGCGCGTGCAGGATTTGCGGCACGAGCACGATGCGATTCTGGTCGGCGGCAACACGGCGTTTGTCGATAATCCGTCATTGACCGACCGCAGCGGAAAGCCGCGCCGCCGCGCGCTGGTGCGCGTCGTTTTGGATAATCGCCTGCGGATTCCGCTCGAATCGACGCTGGTGAAAACGGCGCGAGAGACGCCGACGCTGGTTATTTCAAATTCGACGGACGACGCGAAAATCAAACAATTAACCGATGCGGGCGTCGATGTCGCGCTTTCGGATGCAAGAGGTTTGGCGGCGGTTTTAGCAGAGCTCAGAAAGCGCGAGCTGCAAAGCGTTCTGGTCGAAGGCGGGACAGAAGTCGCAGGCGCGTTTTGCGACGCGCGGCTGGTCGATAAATTAACCTTCATCGTCGCGCCAATCGTTATCGGCGGACACAACGCGCCGCTTGCCATCGGCGGAAACGGCGCAGATGCACTCGAAACCGCGCTTAAAATGCGCGATTTGCAAATAATTCAACACGGCAGCGATTTTGAATTTACAGGATACCCGATTTGAGGGATGTTCAAAGGGATGAAAGAATGCTTTAAATTCATCCTTCATCCCTCATTCTTTATTTCACGGCTGCATAAAGCCGAGATTGGTCGTCGGAAAATTATGCAGGTTCGGGAAAACGTAGTTTACGTCGGCTGCCGGAAGTCCGAACCAATTGGCGAGTGTCGCGGCGTATTGTTCGACAGAGGTTGTCGGAATCCAGCGTCCGCGTGCCGCCGAGCCGCTGTCAGCATCATCGGGACCGTTTTGAACAAGCGTTGGGAAAGGCGTTCCGTTCGACGTATTAACGCCGTAAAAATCGCCGCCGAGCACTGAATCGCCGACGATAAACGAATGATTCGCCCACGCGTGGTCTGAGCCGACGTTAATACCGGAACCGCCGGGATTGAACGTGCGGCTGAAATCCGACATCGTAAACTGTGTCACTTTACTGCCCAAACTCTGCACCGTCATTTCATCATAAAACGCGCGCATCGCCTGGCTTAGCTGCGTAAACAGCGCGGATTGATTCGATATTTGCCCGGTATGCGTATCAAATCCCTGAAGCGTACAGAAGAAAATCTGGCGGTTGACGCCAAGCACCGAACGCGTTTTTATCATTCGCGCGACTTGTTTTAACTCATTGCCGATGTCAGTGTTCGGGAATGTCACGGTGACTTCCGAGTTGTTATTTAACGAGCGACTGATATCGATCGCGCGGCGGTGAATTTCGTTCGAGGCGGCGATTAATTCCTGGCTTCCGTCCAGGTTAAAACCGGTGTTCAATGCCTCGAAACGCGCGTTTGTAATCGTCGAATTATTGTAGCCGACGAGCGCGAGAACATTATTCAGAGTTGTCGGCGCAGGCGCGAGCGCGAGCGGCTGGGTGGTGTCGCCGATAGTAAAAAGCTGCGTTCCGGCAAGCGAGCTGACGGTCGGAATAAGCCGGTTCGGATTGTCGGAGACGGTGATTTTGTCGGAAATGCGTCCGCCCCAGCCGGTGAGAGTCATCGCGTCGGCGCGGCACGTCTGATGCTGGTTGTTCTGGTCGGTATGCGAGAAAAGGTTGAACGGTCGCGCGATGGAGCCGTTTTGATATTGTGCGCGCGTCATCGGTGCGACGAGCGTTCCGACGTTTGTGACAATCGCCATCTTGCCCGTCGCCCACAGCGGATGGATGCCCGGATTAACGCCGTTCGCGACCGTCCCGAAACCCGGGTGCAGACCGTATGTGAGATTCCCGATGCGCGGAACCGTAACCGGCAAAAGAGCGTTTTGCGCCAAAGCCAGCCCTTGCGCGCCGCGCGCGTTAAAATATGCCTGGTAATTGCTGACACCGGCATCCGAGTGATTCGGAATGACCATATTATTACCGTCGTTGCCGCCGTTTAGATAGATTAAAACCATTGCGCGGTAATCCGACGGCACGACCGATTCGCTTCTTAAATTCGGCTTTTTCTGCGCCATCGCCTGCATCAAACCGAAATGCCGCATCTGCGTGGCGAGCGCCGTCATCGATAAGGCGCAGCCTGATTTGATTAAAAAGTCTCGTCTGTTCTGTTTCATAATCTCTCCTAAGTGGTCGGTGGACAGTGGTCGGTGGTCAGTTTAAATCTCATTCTAAAAATCTGACCACCGACCACTAATTACCTCTGCACCTGGTATTGCGATGAAGACGCCAGTAAATAAATCGCCGTTTTCGTCCGCAGCAGCGGGTTCGACGACGGCACGGTCGTCACCGCCGTTAGAATCGCGGCGCGTTGTTCGGCTGATAATACGCCGTGCATCATCTTTGTATTCAGATAATCCAAAAGCTGATTTCCGCTTGTATCGGCTGCCGCAAACGTCATTGCTTCGCTGTAATCGAGCGAAGTTCCGCGCAGCGAATCGGTGATGTTCGGCGTGATGCCTTCAAAAACCAGAACCGACACGAAATTCGTGCGATTGATGGCTGAAGTCGTATTCATAAGCGCAAATTCCGGCGCGTTCAGAGTCGTTCCCGGCACAATGTAATCGGGCGGAAAATAATTGAAAACGGTCGGCGAATAAAACGGATTCTGCCCCGTTTTTTCCATATAGAAGGTAAAGCCGCCGTCGCTCAAAGAATTTCCGTCCCAGGATTTGGCTGGGAAAAGCCGCCCGAGATTCGTCAAAATCTGAACCGGTTCGCGCAGCTTTCCGTAACGCGGCGCTGTTTTCACGTTGCCGCGCGCTTCCGGGTCAAGCAGAATCGCCCGGATAACCGATTTCATATCACCGCGCACGTTTTGCCCGTTATTGACAAAAACATTCGCCACCCGCTCGACGTAGGCGAGCGACGGGTCGCTCGTGACGAGCTGTTGAATCAACAGGCGGCTCACAAACGGCGGCAGATTCGGGTGATTAAAAATATTGTCGAGCGCGGCGTTCAGCGAGCTGTCGGCGTAATTTTTGGTGGCTTCCTCGGTCGTGCAGTCGGGGCAAGCGGGAATCGCCGGATTAACCGCGTTCGGATAATTCAGAAGTGTTTTTGCCGTCGTGTCGTGATTCGACGCGTTGAGCAGCATCGGGTCTTTGAAATTTATCGTCCCCGCCGCAGCGCTCGGGCAAACCGCCTGATTCTGGCAGAACGTCCAGCCGGTGAAAACCTTCGAGAAATTATTGATTGTTTCCTGATTATACGTCGGAACCGGATTGCCCTGACCGTCGCGCTGCTGCGTTCCGTCCGGGTTGAGCATAAACAGCCCGATTGTAAAAAGCTGCAAAATCTCGCGCGGGTAATTTTCGTTCGGATTGGTGCGTGTACTGCGCGCCATGTCGAGGTAATCGCCCATCGTCGCATTTAAAGTGGCTTCGCGCATCAGGCTGCGGTAATTTCCGAAAGCGTTGTTTGATAAAATCCTGTGATAGGCAATCATATGACTCGATTGCTGAATCGAAATGCCAGACGTGACCCAAATCTGGCTTAAAGCCCAGGAGATGCGATGCCGGAGCGGCGCGCCGCCATAGAAAGCTTCTTTAAAAAACCATTGCTGAACCGGCTGCATCGTGTATCTGTCGCGGAAACAGGTGGGATTTTGCGCTGCCGAACAAGTTGTCGGAACGTTGGTCGGCATTAAAGGAATGTCCGGGTAAGGATTGGTCGGGTAAAGCGTTTCAAATTGTTCGGTCAGCCATGTCCGCAAACCGATGCGGCGCACCCGATTGTCCAATTCGGTCGTCGCGCCGAACGTCGCCTGTTCGAAAAATCTGGCACGGTCGCCCGACCATCGATAACCGACGGCGTCGGCGTCTGATTCGTCCGGTTTGGTCGCTGTTTGTTTTAAAAATTCAGGCGTTTTTATCTCGCCGCCCGTTCTGCCGAGATAAATTTTCAAGGGATTGCTGACCAAACCGCGCCATGACAGGTAAATTATCGATTCGCCGTCCGCCGCCGGTTGACCGCGATAACCGTTCGGGTCGTAAAGCCGGACTTTGAGCGCGTAAACCGTTTTATTGACCTGACTTAATTCCTGCGATTGAAGCTCGAAAGTCTTGCCGCTTTTTTGATACAGATAGACCCGCAAAGAGTTTGCGCCTTCCGATTCCATCAAATCCAGATTGGTCACAAACAACGTCACGACCGATTTCGGCGAAGGGCGAAAAAGCGTCTGCGACGTGCGCGGAAGATTGCCTTTCCAGCTTGCGCCGTCAACCGCCAGGATTTGCGACGAACCCGTCTGACTCAACAAAACCGGCGTCGGCGAATCGGGATTCGGGTCATCTTCTGAATTAGCGGGAACGGAAAAAAAACAGGTCAATAAAAGCAGAAAAGATAATTTAAAGAAACGCTTCGACATAGAACTTCTCCTATCGCTGCGGAGCCTTTTAGTAAAAATTACTTTTGAAAAGTGAAAAGTTCGGAAAGCCAAGTTATAAACCAATTCCGGCAAAATTACAACAAAAGCTTTGAAATTTTGAAAATTCCATATAAGACGCGCTAGACTTTCTGAAAATGAAAAAAAACAAACAGCCGTTT
>DASWRC010000155.1:0-16564 GCA_036403375.1 Pyrinomonadaceae bacterium | reverse complement strand
TATAACAAATTTCATCAGAACGCTCGGCATTGGTAAGTCTCCTTTTGACTTTTCTTTGGTCGGAAATATCAAAATGAACTTACCTGCTCGGCGTTCTGTTTTCAAATATCAATCTTCAAAATTGGATAAAGTCGAGCTAAGGGCATACGCGGTCTGCCGTTCGTTTGCGCGGGTTCGCCGACGCCTTTACAGAGTTCGGCTAACAATGATTGAAGCTGCGCTTTTTCGTTCGTTTGCGCTTTGTTGTATGCCGTCCAGACCTGTTTGTAAGTCTTTCGCTGTTTGGCGACTTTAGCGACTTCCAAAGTATCGAGTTCGGCTAAAAATTCCTGCTCGAATTTATATTCGACGGCGAAAATATGTTTGCACTTTTGACGGCGCATCTCGTTATCGGGACAAGTGCATTTTTGAGATTTCAGGCAGACTTTATAGCGGGTGCTTTTACCTGATGCAGACGGAACAAACCACAGTCCGTTTTCTTCTTTTAATGTGTACCGTTTGGCGATGTCAATTCCGCGAATTTGGCGCGGGTTTAATTGGTTTTCGTTCATTGTGCATAATCTCCTGTAATTTGATTTTACAAGCGAGATGTAGCACAATAAAGATTCGGCTAAAGTCGTGCCACAAACACGCTTTGGTTGTTAATAACGCCGCTAGTTGTTACCAGCAATAGCGGCGTTTAGCTTTCTGTAAGCTAAGAAAATTATACGCTTTTTTGTTGGGAAAAGCAAGGTAAGTCATTGAAAAATATGCGGTTATGGGTTTATTATGCGGTAGTCGTAGCCTCTTCAATTTGTTTCTCTAAAGCTGCTGTGTTTATCCATTCAGGCAATTCTGAGGGGATTTTTAAATCTTTTAGGGTTTTATTCGCCTGCCTATTGTAATTGTAGCGATATTTATTCGCTCTGATACAAAAAGCGTAGAACAGTTTCTCAATCAAAGTCATCCCTCTTTTCGGTTTAAGGTAATACATATCTCTACCCGTATAAAATGGTTCGGGTTGAACAAAAGTTTCCAGAACAGAGCCGCCACCGGCAACCGTCAACAATCCTGCTGGCAACGGCTCTAAATCCTCTATTTTTTTTACCAATGCAGAAACCCCGTTATTTCTTACGGTTCGGGAAACAAAATTCACAGTTTCTTCAGTTTTTCTATCACAAATTTCCAGACTATTGAGTTCTAGGTTTGTGCCGTAATAACTTTCAAACAAATCACTTACCGCAACAAGCGATTTGGCTTCTACCCTGTGTTTTTCGGAAAAAGGCAAATCAATGCTGTAATTAGGAATTTGCACTTCCCCCACCCAATCAGAGACGGAGACAGGTAAAATAATGTTTTCTAATTTGTTCCCTTTTGGCTTTCTCCCGTAGTTGAATTTGAATCTATTTTTAGTAATGCACATCGCATAAAACATCTTTTCCTTTTTGCTCATCGCTCTTTTAGGAATAAGAACAGCAACATCGCTGTTTGGGACAAATTCAACTGGACAAACATAGGAGAATGTATGGCTTCCTTGCCCATTTGTCGAAACGATTAAGGAATCTTTCGGAAAGATGAATTTCTCGTCAATTTCGGCGCTCTCTAAGTACCCGACAACAAGATTTTTCCATGAATTGGATGGTCTGATAAATGGAATATTAAACAAAGGCGTTTTATCTTCTGAAATTATTAAATCAGATGAAGCAACACCGTTTTTCACATCGAAAAGTTCGCCTAACAGCATACTAATCCTCTTTAATTTTGAACAGAATGTAATCCTTTAAATATTTCGCGAAATCTTTTTCCGTTAGGCGGGAATAATCAGTTTCCATATATGCTTCCGCGCACCATTCATCATCAGCGGTTACGATTGTCTTTATACTGAAACCTACTTCGATGTCTTTGTTTCTATAGGATGTAATCCATTTGTCTTTGATTTCTTTCCATTTACCGAACGCATCAATTCTGCCTTTATTTTTTCGCTTAACAAAACCATCGTCTTTGTAATATCCAAAATAGGTCTTTTTATTTTTCGGGTGCGGCTTATGAGCTGTGAAAATCATTATGCAGGAGACAACCCCGACATTTGAATTTACGAATAATTCATCAGGCATTGATAATACCGCTTCAAGGGTGTGCTTTTCGAGCAATTCCTTTTTTAATTCATAAACTTTGCCGCTTTGCGCCAAAGCACTCTGCATCGGCAAAATAGTAATGCAAGTTCCGCCAGATTGTAAGCACTCTAAATTGTTCAGAACAAAAGCGAGTTCTTCGGTGTCGGTTTTTTTATTAGCCTTATACGGCGGGTTTAGGAATCCGACCGTTGGTTTTCGAGCTTTGACGGCATCAATTATTGATTGGTCAAAACAATCGCCGTTAATGATATTAGTTTTTCCGTCCTGATGGATAAACATATTTGAGCAAGCCAAAGCAAAAATATGCGCCTGAAATTCAACTCCTAAAAGTTGTCGTTCTCTGATATTCATTTCTGCGGCTTGGTCGCCTTTGGCATCTTTTATCATTCTGCTCATCGCGCTGATGAGAAACCCACCTGTACCCGTGCAGTTATCGTACACAATGCTGTTCTTATCCACTTCGGCTAAATCACTGAATAATTCTGTGATGTGCGGCGGTGTTAAAACAATACCTAAACCTTTATCGCTGTTGGCGTAGCGCAGAAATTCAATATAAAGCTGTCCCAGAACGTCGTAATATTCGTGATTTCTAATAAAGCTGTTGATATTCAAGTCTATGTCTTCTATCAGTTGCTTTAAAACGCCGCGTTTTGTCGAAAGTGATGTGTCGGTTCTGATGAACGAAAACTCAATATTCAAATTATTTAACTTGGTATGTTCAATATTTGCCCGACGCAAATTATTTACAACCGTATCTACAAGATGATTAGCAAGTTCGTGCGGGTGGTAATAATCCTGATATGCTTTTTTGAAAGCTTTATCTTCCAGCGCGATTAAAATACAGCTAATTAACAAACTTCTCTGGCTTTCGAGTATTTTATGCGAGTGCAAAGTCTCATTTAGTTTTCTGGAAAAATCCAAAAGCGCATTGTAATCCTGCCTGAATTTTTCTTCGCTTTTAAGATAACCTTGCAGATAATCTTTCGCTGAAAGCAACTCGCTGCCAAAGATAGGAACAGCGGTTTTTTCGTTCTGGAGTTGCAGAAAATGAGAAACTTTTGCGTGCTTTTCGTCTTCGCCACTAACAGCGATGGCTAAAACGTCGTATTCTTTCGATAAATAAGACGCATAAAGTAAAACCCCGTCAACGGCAAAATCCGAAAACTTGTCTTTGGTTTTGCTTTCGTGTTTTTTGACATCGGCTTTACATTCGACGACGGTCAAAAGTTTTGAGTCTTCTATATAAGTTACGATAAATTCAGGTCTGCCAACGCCTAAACCTTTTTTGGAAGCGTTTTGGAGTAATTTTTCGATTTTGGGAATCTTAGATTGTTGTTCTTCGAGATGGATAGCGTTGCTGTAATTTTTAAAATGGTCTCTGACAAATGCTTCGGTTATTCTCTCGTTTGCCATTGTGTTTCACCGTCCGTTGAAGAGTGGAATTTTTAAAAAACGCTTGGATTTTGACACGTCTGGGTGTGACTGTCAACGCTTGGCGCGGCATTACAACATTTTTGTTTTCTTTAAATTGCGCGTATTTTATAATTCCATAAGTGGATTCTTGAATGAAGCCGCCTAAGAAGATTTACAGGTCGGAAAAACTCTGACCTCTTTTTAAGGCTGGATTTTATGTTCAACCCTAAGCACTTTATGTTCAGAGTGCGGGTTTATGTGCAAAGCCTATAATATTATAATTTTAAGTTGATTTTGCATTTATGCAAAATCAACTTATGTTGAATTGATAAATTATTGAGTTGGTAGATTCTGTCGACATAAGCCTAAATTCGCTGGCGATACAAACGGACAAAAATCACTTATGGTCAACAGCACCTAGACTACAACTCTTTTGTATAATCAGCATGGGATCCGCGAACCTTGCATATTTGACTTAGCGAACCCCTGCTCAACAGATATACTGCCGACCAAGAATCTTTGAAAGAAGAAAAAGACTAACAATACTGGTGAAAAACAGCCAGCTGTTTTGCGGCGTCGGCAAAGAAGTAAATCGGACATTTAATGTGTTAATAAAACCAGATATTTAACTTGCTACCAATAATAGTAAAAATACTCCTTGCAAAAAATATTTTTTCTACCTATACTTTTTGCACATAAAATTAGTAATCAAAAAACTTTCAAAGGGTAACTTCATGCTGCACGTATCCTAAGAAGATAATTACAACTGAAGTAATCACTTTAGTACTTAGAAGAATCAACCGAACAGTAACTTTATTTTTTTATCCTAAATTTGCTCTTAAGATACGATATTTATTAACTCTTCTTTCGGTTAAGTTGTAACAAAACATTTTTTCGTATGTTTTGTATTTCATTATGGAGATATTATGAGCATCACAAACGACTTTGACCAAGTTGGTGAAGTTGAATTTATTGAAAAAACCAAAGGTAACAGTAATCTTTTGGAGGACGTTTCGTCACAAAATATTGAAGGAATGAAAATACATCCAGAAGTTGATCTGCCGGAGATTCGAATCGCGGATGTTTCAATATTGCCGACGGAGAATCAATCATTCGATTCGCTGGAAAAACGATTGATTGAGCTAATGGGTTTAGTTGAAGAAAGCAATCGCATAGCAAATGAACGCGAGCGAATAATTGACCGCCTGCATCAAGAAAACCAGCAGCTAAAACAGGGGGAGCTTGAACAGGCTATTATGCCCGTCTGGAGAGACCTTATCAGGCTTTTTGATGACCTGAAGCAAACCGCCAACCGCTACGTTGAACGCGAGGAGTTGCAAAAACAAAGTATTGTTAAAGATTTCGAATGTTACCGTGACATTGTTGAAGACATTCTTTACCGTTACGGCGTCGAAAGATATACGGCAGAGTCCGGCGTACCATTTAACTCCAAAGAACATAAGGCATTGGGAGTTGTGGAAACGAGCGAATCCGTAAACGATAAAACGCTCGCCCGCGTATTAAGAGACGGCTTTAAAACGGAAAATCGGAACATACGTTTTTTAGAGGTTGAAGTATTTCGCTTTAACTCAATCTCGCAGGAACAAAATCAGGAAAATACAGCTTTTGTACCGGACGTCAGCGACGATACGGAAAAATAAACAATTCGGAGGAATGATGTCATCACGTATTTACGGAATTGATTTAGGAACAACATATTCGTGTATCGGCTTTGTTGATGAAAACGGAAAGCCGGTCGTAGTGCAAAATTTTGAGGGAGACCTGACTACACCTTCGGCAGTCTATTTTGAAAGCCCAGATAATATTATTGTCGGAAAAGAAGCGAAAAATGTTGCCAAACTCGACCCGGATCGGGTTGTGGAGTTTGTCAAAAGGGATATGGGAAATCCGGGTTTTAACCGCGAGATTAACGGGGTTTCTTATAAACCAGAGGTAGTTTCGTCATATATCCTTCGCAAGCTCGTTGAAGACGCTTCCCAAAGTCCGGAAATCGGCGAAAAAATTATTGATGTCGTGATTACCGTTCCGGCATATTTCGGGAACAGCGAACGCGCCGCCACGATTAATGCCGGCGAGCTGGCTGGCTTAAACGTTAAACATATTTTGAACGAACCGACAGCAGCGGCAATTTGTTACGGTTTGGATAAATCCAGAGACGACCAAATCGTTCTGGTTTACGATTTAGGCGGCGGAACCTTCGACATTACGGTCATTGCTATGAAAAGCGGCAGTGTCGAGGTTATTGTAACCGGCGGCAATCACCATCTCGGTGGCAAGGACTGGGATAACAAACTAACCGAGTATCTCGCCGCGCAATTTGAAGCCGAGCATCCCGATAAAGGCAACCCGCTCGACGATAAACACTCGGAACAGGAATTATTAAAGACTGCCGAAGAAGCCAAAAAATCGCTTACCGCGCGCGAGCGCTACCCGCTCTTTGTAACTCACGCCGGCGAGCGCGTCCGGGTCGAACTGACGAGAGAAAAATTTGAAGAAGTAAGCCGCGATTTGCTTGAACAAACCATTACCCTAACCAAAAGCCTTTTGCAGGAAGCGAGTGAAAAAGGATATGACAAAATAGACCAGATTTTGCTGGTTGGCGGCTCAAGCAAAATGCCCTCGGTTGGAAGGCGTATCGCCGAAGAATTCGGAATTGAACAACAGTTATTTGAACCAGACTTAGCCGTTGCTAAGGGCGCGGCGGTTGCCGGCTCGAAAATTCTGGTCGGCGAATTGATTAAAGAAGTTGTCGCCGCTTCCCAGGGCGTAAACAAAGATGAGATTGATTTGAGCAAGCTCGACGATAAGATGCTCGGCGCGGCGATAGATGAAGTGGTTTCCACAGGAGGAACGAATCTTCGTCTGCCCGGAAAAGACCTCGCCGATTTGGTAAAAAAAGAATTCAAAAATGTTTGCTCAAAAGGTTTCGGCGTGGTCGCGCTCGATGAAAACAGGGATAAATTCGTATCTTTCCTAATACGGAAAAACACACCTATACCGACCGAGGTAACGGTTACTGAGTTTGGAACACTCGATGACAATCAATCCGATGTCAATATCGAAGTAATGGAACAGCTCGGCAGAGTCGAATCGAACAGTATGAGCGACAAAGAAAATAAACTTATCGGTAACGGCATGTTGGTTGGGCTTCCGCCAAACCTGCCTGCCGGTTCGCCGATTCATGTGACGTTTCGCTTGGGCGAAGATGGGGTTTTGTTTGTAAAGGGGCTTGAGCCTACTTCGGGTAAAAGTCTTGATTTCGAGATTAAAGTCGAAGGTGTTATGACTCAGGAAGAGGTCGAAAAGTTGAAAGGGCTTGTTCTGAAACATAAAGTGAGCTGATTTTTATTCTTTCTTACAGGACAGAAATTCATGTGGGCGTTCAACGAAGATGATTATCAAAAGCAGGTATTTGTACCGAGCATCAAAGCCTTTAATGAAACTGGCGAACTGCCCGATTTCTTTGCCCGCTACCAGCTTGCGTTAGATGTCTCTGATTCCAACGACATCGATAAAGCGTTTAGAAGCCTCAACTCCTTTTGGAACAAAAAAAAGCAAAGTTCGAGATTCGAAAGTTTGGCGAATGCCCTACTCGCCCAAGAAGACGAAGCGAAAAAGACTCTGACTGATGCCGAAGCGCGAAAACATCAGCGACAAGTAGTCGTGCAAGCCAGAAAACAAAAGCTCGAAGAACGGTTTCGTGAGCTGGACGACGCACTCCGGATGTTTGCTGGACGGCACTATATTTCGTTCAAACAGCGGGACGAACTGTTTTCATTATTCAAGCCGAAAGGGCTTTCGGAAGACGATATTCTTTCACGCATCCGTGTTCCGATTCAAGACGCGCCAAAAAAAACGGTAATTGATAAAGGCTTGGAAGCCCAAACCTACAATGAAATTTCTGGCAAACTCAAGACTCTGGACAAGCGGGATTTATACGATTTTCTGAACGTTGGCACACAAGCAACCCAAGCGGAAATTGAACAAAACTGCCGGCGAATAGAAATAGAGTGGAGCCCCAAAAAAGCCGACAACAAACTTGCCGCCGTTACCTCGCTCATTTCGTTTGTTAGAAGCCATATTTTTACTAACGGGTTCGGGAAATACGAGGCGGCGCGTATTTGGGCAAAAGTCGAATCGAAACTCAAAGTTCAGGTGCGGCTGGCGGCGATTGATAAACACATTGACCGGGGCGAGTTTGAAACTTTGTTAAAAGCGGCACTCGACTGCGGATTGGATAAGGAAAAAGCTGCCGATGTCATCGAATCGCTTGCCGCCGAATATGGTGCGGCGGTCGAGCAGTTTTTTGACGAAGAAACTGTCAGATGCGGCAATTGTTCGGCAGCAATCGCCAAAAAAGAAAAGAAATGTACCATTTGCGGTGACAATTTATGGATGAATTGTCCAAAATGCGCCAGACTCTCGCCGGCGGTCGTCGAAAAATGCGGGGACTGTGAATTTGTTTTCAGCGATTTACCGCAGGTCAATTTGCTGGTGCGGAAAGCTCAGTTATTTCTCGATGATGGTGAATTGGAAAAAGCATTGTTCAACGCACACGAAGCAGAAAAGCTGTATAAACGACAGGATTCGGTTGATATTATTCTTAGCAAGATAGAACAGAAAATTGTCGAAACCGAAGAAATACGCAGACATTACGATGAATATTTAAGAGAACGTAAGCTGATTGCGGCGGAACATACTCTGGCGACACTCATTAGCGCCGCACCTAAGTATAAAGGTCGGGACGGCAAAACCATCACTGAAATCCAACGCGAACTTGAAGTGCAACTCAAGCAGGTTGCACTGTTTCTCGATCAAGCGCGTGTCCACGAACGTCAAAAAGAAACCGATAAAGCTGTTTATGCCTATCAGGATGCCTTGCGTTTGGCGGTTGATTTGGACGAAGCCGTAAAAGGTTTACTCCGCTGCCCGCCCGAACCGGCCCAAAGTGCGGATGCCTGCGTTCAAAACGGGCAGGTTCAGGTCGAGTGGAAAAATAGTCTGGCGGTTGGCACTATCGAGTACATAATTGTTCGACGGGAAGGACAGCCGCCAATGTCATCAAACGACGGCAATGTTATCGGGCGCACATCCTCAAATAGTTTCCGTGATGAAACCGCGCGTCCGGGAAGCATTGTCTATTACGCGGTCTTTGCGGATAGAGGCGGCTCGGTTTCCGAACCGAGCGTTACGAAAAGCGTTTTGGTTATTCGCGAAGTTACTAACTTTTCACTGTCGGCAGGCGATCAAATCGTTCGAGGGACATGGGAATTTCCTGTACCGGATGCCAGAATTCATATCTACCGGCGCGAAAATACACCGCCGACCAAAGAACAAGGTGAGAAAATAAATCTCTCCGGTGCCCACAGCTTTGTTGACTCGACCGTCAAAAACGGTTGTTTATACTATTACCGCATTCTGGCTGAATATCGCGACTCCGCAGGAAAGCCCGTTTATACGACCGGATTAGTTAGGCACGTCAGCCCCGAACTGCCGCCGCAACCGGTAGAACATCTTCGTTTGAAGCTGGAACAAAGTTCGATTCTGCTTGCTTGGCAGCCTCCGGCTCACGGCACGGTCAGTATTTATCGTTCGCCCAGACAACCGAAGTGGAAACCCGGCACACAGCTTTCCTCGACGGAACTCTCGACTCTGGGAATTTGCTTAAAGGAAAAAACGTCTGGCGTTGCCATAGATCCCGCGCCCGCGCCAGATGTGACCTATTATGTGCCCGTGACCACTGCTGGTGATGTCGTCGTCATCGGACACTGGCAGAGATATTTTTCGGCGCAGGACGTTTCTTTTCTTCAGGCACAGGATTTCGGAAATTACATTTTGCTCCAGTGGGAATGGACGGAAAAATGCCAGTGCGCTGTCGTCGCTTGGCGCTCCGATGAATTTCCGGCAGCCGCCGACGATCCGAAAGCCGTGACGCGCAAAATTTCCAGAGGCGAGTACGAAAGAACCGGCGGGTTCAGAATCGAATCGCCGCCCAAAGATGCTCATAAATTCGTAGTTTTTGCTATGACCGACATCAATGGAGAATGGGTTTACAGCTCGGGTTTATCGCCGGGTGCGCGCGCCGAGGTGCGTTCGCAAATTCCGGTGAATGTGTTCTACACGTTGTCGCGCGGAACATTCGGTGGATTATTCAACCGGCGGCAGATCAATCTCAAGCTGAAAGTTGACCAAAATGTGGCGAATTTACCGGAAATTGTCGTCGTTGCCAAACACGGTGATATTCAGCCCTTGCGGATTGAAGACGGAACGATATTAACCAATATCGGCAAAACCGGGTTAAGCGTCGGCTCGGAAATCGAATCCCGGTTTGTTCTAAACGGCATTCGCTCACCTGCTTATCTGCGTGCTTTTTTTGTTGATGCAGAAGCCTACAAAAATTTTAATTTGATTGAGCCGACTTCATCTCAGTTGAAGATAAAGTAAATATGCGTCGTTTAATTTGTCCCTATTGTTTTGAGCTTTTCAAACACCGCGAAATAGCCTTTCGGTGTTTGAACCCGAGTCCGTCACGCTGTCCGCCCGAGGATGATCACGAGCTTGCGAGATACCAGGATTTGGCTCATTCGCCTAAGCTGAACCGCGTTTTCGTTGCACCGAGCAAAATGGGGAAAGCTCCGCAGATGGCATTGTGTAGCTGCGGAACGCGGACGATTAGACAAGTCTGCCCGCACTGTCACAACAGTCTGCCGAGCCAGTACGGAGAAACCAGCTCGAAGACAATTGCCCTGATCGGTTCCAAAGAAGCGGGCAAAAGTCATTATATTGCGGTCTTGATTAACGAATTGAACAATCGTATCGGGAAAAAATTCAAGGCTTCGCTCAACGCGATGGATGACCGGACCATCAAAAGATATAAAGAGCGATTTCGACGCTACATTTATGAAGACCGCGTGACCATTCCGCCGACCGACACCTCCAGAGTAGATAAAAATTATCCCCTTATTTATCGCCTTAGTCTGGAAGCGCGACGTTTCGGCTTATTCTCCGCGCTTCAGGCAAGTTCATTAGTCTTTTTCGACACGGCTGGCGAAGATCTCAACGATATAGACGTGATGTCAACCGAGACGAAATATCTGGCGAACTCGGACGGAATTTTGTTTCTGCTCGACCCGCTTCAAATTCCCGCCGTGCGGCACCAGCTTAACGGAGTCCCGCTACCCGGCGAAAATACGGATCCGCAGGAGATTATCGGGCGTGCCGCCGATTTAATCCGTCAGTTCAGAGGACGAAAACCGACCGATAAAATAAAGACTCCGTGCGCCGTCGCTTTTTCCAAAATTGATGCCGTCCGCCCAATATTCGAGCCCGGTTCTCCCGTCCAGCGTTCGTCCAATCACGACGGCTTTCTGGATTTGAATGACGTACAGCAAGTCAACGACAGTATGCGGGCACATCTTGCGCAATGGGTCGGAACGGGCTTCGACTCGTTTCTGGAAAACAGTTTTGAAAACTTTTCCTACTTCGGATTATCTGCACTCGGTGCATCGCCGGATGTGGGCGGTCGTATTTCGATGGGCGCGGCACCATTCAGAATCGAAGACCCGCTGCTCTGGATTCTCTATCAATTAAATATTATTTCCGGCAGAAGGAGTAAATAAAATGGGCTTTCAGCAGGCATATTACACATCGTGCGAAACGGGTTTGAGAAACAGCAAAGGTTTCCAAATAAATGCTGCGACCGAGGGAATTTACCCGGCTGTTTTACAACAGATTGAACGACTCGGTCTTTATATCGCGCCCGTTTCGGCACCGAGCCGCCCGACACCGCAGGAAATCGACGCGCTTCCGCTGACACTTCTTTTTCAGCCGCTCGAAAACGGAGCCGCCGTTCTGGCTCAGGCGAAATATGTCGGAGCCGATTATTCGGGACGTTTTGGCAATTATTTTACGCATTCGTTAATTACTTTGATACCGGCGACCGATTTTCATTCGCAAAAACTTTTACCAATCGAGGCGTGGCGCTCCGCGACTTGGACGACCGTTATCAGTCCGACCGTCGAATTGCCGCAGATCGAAAATTTAGAAGCGGGTGCGCTGGTCAGTCCGTCCGCCGTCACCGAATTTTTGCGCCGCGAAAATCGCGCTCAACATCTGCCCGCGTTTCTTACGGCTGTCGAATTTGCGCTGAAAAACCGCCGCCAGATCGTCATTGTTGACGACAGCGACAAGATTGCCTTTTGGATTGCCGCCGCTTCTTATGCCTTGCCGCATCATTTGGTTTTACGCCTCAGCTTTAACACTTATGTCAAAAATCCGTATCAGACCGATTTTCTGATTGTCGGAACGACCGAAGATTCGGATTTCCGGTTCGCGCCGCACGAAATCGAGCGTCAGTTTTTTGTCTTTGATTTTAAGGGGAACAGATTCACGCCCTTTTCGGAAAATTCTCCTTTTGCACGTAAAGTTTCGGCTTTATATCAAGCCGGAGAGGAGCAAGCGTTTGCCGGATTTAAGTCATTTATCGAGAAAGCCGCGCCCGATTTAGCTATCGAAGAATTGGACAGCGCCTTAAGCTTTTATGTCTTAAACCGGAAGCTGAATCTTTCCGAAATTGATTCGGTTAAAGTCTTGGTTTGGTGCGCCGGATGTCTGAAATATTTGCCTGAGGAAGATACGCGGAAATTTTTTGAAGCCGCCCTTTCCCGTAAGGATTTGAGCCGGGAAACCGTCGAAGCCTGCATAAATCTCTATCTCGCCGCAACTGATGAAGATACGGCTTTATCGCTCAGAACGAATATCGAGGCATCTTTTTTGGAATGGTTAATTAAAGAAGTGCTGGCAAAAGCGCCGCTCGATATTCTCCGTGACGCGGTGTCTCGCCTGACTCCCGATGCGCTCGCCCTGAAGGCGGCAGAGCCGTTCCGCGAGTATTGGATTAAACGTTTAAACGACACCCGTGATGCCGCCAGATTGTGTTTGCTTCTTAATTTCGGTGCGAAATTCGGGCTTTTGGCAAAATCCGACGAGTTGCTTCAACTCGTCGGAGAAACTGCCGTCGCCGCCGTCTTATCCGATGTTTCAGTGCAAGATTATTTAACTGGTCTGGCAGACCGCGCAGGAGCAAAAGATTTAATCTACGGTACCGGAAATTACCTGGCCGAAAAGACCGATGATTCAGAACTTTTCAAATCATTAAACGCGTTTCTGGCAAATCCCGACATCCGACAAATTCTGCTGCAATACGTCTCGAACAATCGTCACCCCGCGTTAGCCGTCCGTTTGGCGGTTGCCGAATTTTTGACACAACCCGGTGACGGAAATAAAACGGCGGCATTCGAACAAAGTCTGGAACTGACAAAAAGATTATCGTTTGACCTGACACCGGAACTTTTGGATACGGCATACGACTCGATTTGGGAAAATAATGCGCCGACAGTTGAAGAAGCTCTTCGGTTACTGGATTTGCCGATTCCTCCGCCGGTAATTAAGTTTGCCCGTTTCCCCGCCCAATTTGTCCGGCTCGTCGAAGAAAGCGATTTTCTCACAACCGACCCGCGCAATAAACAATTAATCGTCAAATTGTACGAGCGTTCTTCAAATTTTGCCGCTCTTCAAGACAAAAGATTAATTTTGGAGGCTTATAAATTTGCCGGTGAACTGCAAATTGATGACAGCGACAGACTGGCGGCAAGAATCGACAATTTACTTAAGTGGTTGAATGTTAACCTGATCGAACTCGGCGAAGTCCGAACGGAAAGATTATCGCAATCAGCTGCCGTGCGTTTGCTCCAGATAAAAAATATCGAACATCACGCCGCTCTACTTTTGACCGCCGCCCAAAACCGAAGTAAAGATTTTTTTATTCATTATGTAGAAAGTGTCGAATCGAGTTTAGAAAATCATTCAAAATCACGCGCTTTAACACTTGCACGACTTGTTGCGAGTTGGGCTCTTTTCGAGCAACACGATAATGCCAACATCGCCCAGCTTTTATCGCGAAACCTGCTTCCGCAGGTGTTGAAAAACTGGAGATCAAAAGAATTGGACGCGGTCGAGCAATGTCTTGTACAAAACCCGCAATATCGTTTTGCCCACGAATATTGGCGACGGAATTGCCCTCCGAAAACTGACACCGGCGGTACCTTCGGTTTTGTCAAGCGGCTTTTCAAGTAACGATTAGTCAGTACGATTTAAGAATAAATTATGAGTAAAAACCCCGTAGTTGGAATTGATTTAGGAACGACAAACTCTGCCATCGCATACATAAATCAGTATGGCAAACCAGAGGTTTTAAGTAATGGCGAAGGAAAAAAAATAACGCCTTCCGTTGTACAGATTCGTTCTGACGACACGACTGTGGTGGGAGAAATCGCCAAACAGGAAATCGCACTTGAAAAAGAAAACACCGCGCATTTTTTCAAGCGTGATATGGGAACCAACGCTACCTACGAGTATCACGGACGATTTTATACTCCGGTTGACCTTTCGGCGGAGATTCTGAAAAAACTTAAGAACGCCGCCGAAGCCATTTTAGAAACTCCTGTCACTCGTGCAGTGATTACCGTTCCCGCTTATTTTCACAACACACAGCGGATTGCTACGCAAAAAGCGGGAGAAAAAGCGGGACTTGAAGTCTTGCAAATGATAAACGAACCGACGGCGGCGGCGGTTGCCTACGGTTTCAATCAATTTTCACGCGAAGAAATAATTATGGTTTACGACCTCGGCGGCGGAACTTTCGACATTTCTTTGGTAAGGGTTAATCCCGAAGGTATCGAAGTTATCGGCACTGCGGGAAATCATTATCTCGGCGGGAAAAATTGGGATGACCGTCTGCTCGATTATGTTTGCGAACGGTTTGAGGAAATACACGGCATCAATCCGCAGGATGATTTGTATACATTTCAAGAATTGCTCGTGCGCACCGAAGAAGCAAAAAAAACGTTATCCGCGCGAAACACAACAATCATCCCGATAAATTTTCAAGGAATAATGGACAGAATCGAGGTCACGCGTGATCGTTTTGAAGAATTAACTTTGGATTTGTTAACGCAAACCGAAATGTTGATGACCCGAGTGATTGAGGAAACCGGCTTTGATTACTCGCGGATTGACAGTGTTCTGATGGTCGGCGGTTCAACGAGAATGCCCTCCTGCGCGGAACTAATTGAAAAGATAACCAGCAAAAAACCGAACACCTCGATTAACCCAGATGAATGTATTGCGCTCGGCGCAGCGGTTCAGGGATCCGAATATGGGACGGAAATCACTAATCAGCGGCGAGGCACGATGTACTTGTCGTCACGCATCAGGGACGTAACTAGTCACAGTATGGGTATGGTTGCCGTAAGCAGTAATGAAGAGCGCTTTATCAATAGTGTGCTGATTCCGAAAAACAAATCCGTTCCCAGCTGCGAAGTTCGACCTTTTCAAGTTAAAACTTTCGAGGGGCGCGAAAATACTACTTCTGTTTATGTAACACAAGGCGAAGGAGAAGATTTAGCTAATTGCTCGTTTGTTGGAAAATACGTTATTGGTAATATTCCGTACGGCGGTAAAAACAAAAGCGTTCTCGATATTACCTACCAATACGACCGGAGCGGGGTCGTTAACGTCTCCGCGATTGAACGTAAAACCCGGCAAACTTTGAGCATTATTAAGGAACCGCTTCCCGAGGATATGTCGTGGATTCACAAATCCCCGAAAGAACTGGCACCCGTTGCCGTTCACAAAACAGTCTATCTGTCTATTGATCTATCTGGCAGTATGAGTGGAAAACCGTTGGAAGATGCCAAAAAAGCCGTCACGAAATTTGTCGAAAACAGCGATTTAACTAGCACCTCAATCGGGTTAATAGCTTTTTCCAATAAAGTGCGGGTAACGCTCGGCGCGTCACAGGATGCGAAGAAAATTCTACAGGCGGCGAATTCTTGGGAAATCGGCGACGGCTTGGGATACGGTAACTCCGCGCAGCCTTTCGATACGGCTCTGGCAGAACTCGGTAAAACAAAGGGAAAATCTTTTTTGGTCGTTCTGACCGACGGGGTTTGGAGCTATCAGGAAGAAGCAATTAAAAGAGCTAAACTCTGCCACCAGCAAGAGATTGAAGTAATTGCTATTGGATTCGGCGGTGCCGACGAAAAGTTTCTCCGCGCCATCGCGACTTCTGATGAATCGGCTCTGCTAGTCGGCGGTGCGGAGCTGTCTTCAACATTTGAAAATATCGCACAGGTTTTGGTTGAGAGCGATAGTAGCTCTCTTGGAAGTAACATTCTTTTCCGCAGGAGATAAGCTATGCCACAACTTATAGGAATACTTTTGTTAATCGCTTTGGTTATCGCGCTCTATTTACTTTATCTTTATGTTCTTTTCTACCTTTCCCTGATACTGCTTCCAATTGGCTGCTTAGTCTTCGTGGGTGCTGTTCTTTTTAATTATCTGAAAGTAATCTGGACGGAACTGATTGTTGGTAATGGATGGAATGATTCCCCGACCGGCAGTGAGCCAGCGTTTAAACAATATTACTTTCGTAAGGCGTATCGAGATTACGAACAAGTCGTCAAAAAAAGCTGGGAATTAAATCGTGAAGCATCCAATTGGGTCATTCAAACCGGAGTAAAGATTTTTCAGTCAGCCGTTATTTTTACATGGCCTCTAGGCATAACCTTTTTTCTTATTGCCGCTATTGGAGCTGTCACTGGGGTTGCCGCTTACATTTTTTTTGGATTGATTCATCTGGCTTTAGTTGCAGTCATCGCAGTTTTAGCCGTTTCAACTGCGTACTTGCTTAGGCTCATTGAGTATATCTCGATGCTTTGGAGACGGATTTTTCTCGTTTGCCCGAATTCGGATTGTTATAAGAAAATCGCCCTGCCGATATATATTTGTCCGAACTGTTCGAAAGAGCACAAAAGTTTAATTCCGGGATCTTATGGAATCATTCGTCGAAAATGCGAATGTACCGCCTGGTTGCCGACATTGTTTTTGTTTGGTCGAAATGATTTACCGAGTCTTTGCCCGCACGAGGAATGCCGTCGCCCTTTGCCTTCCAGATT
>DASWRC010000154.1:0-8233 GCA_036403375.1 Pyrinomonadaceae bacterium | reverse complement strand
TTTAAGATTAATCTCGAAGCGGAACGGCTCGTTCGGGTCGATAAAGCCCGAATTGTTGCCGATGCTGTCGTTGGTTGTCACCGTGTTGACGTCGAGATTCGGGTTTTGCGTCGATTCCTGCAAACCGATGTGCCCTGACCTTAAACCGAACTGCACGGAAGTCGGAGCATAAGCGCCGTAACCGAGTCCGCGGTCGGCAAACGCCGCCCAAATCGATGTTTCGTTGGCGCACGCGTTCGCCGCGCAGTCGGCTGAGATAATCGCGTCGCGCGCCTGCGTAAAGGTCGGGTTAATCGGCGTCATTTTCAAACCGTCGGTAACGATTTGCAGAGCAATCTGGTTGCCGGTCGGAACGATGCCGCCATTCGCCGCGATAATGCGGCTGCGCATTTCCCAGAGCGTGTTTGCCCAGATTTCGCCGACGTTGTGGACTTCCATCGCGCCGTTCAAGCCAAAGCCGAGCGGGCTTGCCACGATACCGCCTGATTCGTTGTAGGTTGTCTGGTCAACGTCAGCCCAGGTCAGCGGATTGACCGTATTATCCGTCGAATACGGGAAACGGCGGATTCCGTAAACATAATTGTCCAGCAAGCCGCCAATTTTATAAGTCGCATACGCGCCCGACGCATATCTGCCGTCCGGATTGTCGGCGTTGGTGTTGTTCAAAAGCGAAAGCGCGTAAAAATCAGACCAGCCTTCGCCCATCCCTGCGCCGACGTCCCATTGCAGACCGGAACCGTTGCCGACCAGCCGGTTTGATGTGCCGTGCGATAATTCGTGAATCAGGATTTCGGCATCGATTCCGCCGTCGCGGTCAATCGTCGGACCGGGAAAGATATACATTTGCGCTCTGCCCGAAGTTCCGTCCGGCGGAGTCGAAAAGTTGGCGTTGTTCGTGCCCGAAGCATCCTGCACATCGAGCAAAACACGGTCGTTGCCGGCGCCGCCGCCGGCGAAGATGTTGTTCTGGAAATTGCCCGCCGCCGTGTTAAAGCCGAGCGCGAAAAGTTTGTCGTGATACCAGTTCGCGCTATAAAACTGCTGCGTGACCGAGCCGCGCCGGAATATGTCGAACGCATTCGTGCCGCTCGCGCCGTTGCCGGTCGCGGTTTGTCCCGCTTCCGGGTTGCCGCCCTGCGGCGGAGGCAGGAAATTTGTCTGAAAATCACGCGGCGCCGTACCGAGAAAATCGCGGTTGCGGGCAGCGCCGTCCGGATTGCCCGTCGGTCTTCCGTTGCCGTCCAGAACGCCCGTCCCCGCCGTGTCGCAAACGTCGTTGCCCGCGCCGTCGCGGTCTAAACACGAAAGAACGTTGTTGCCCAAAGTTTGCGTTTGAGTCGCCGTGCAGACGCCGCCCGGACAATCGTCAATCCAGCCGTTCGGACTCGCCGTTAAATTCTGCGCGACAGACATCTGCACGATGGTCGGCGCGATTCCCGCGAATTGCGTTCCGCCGCCGGGCGCGGCTGCTGACGGCGATTGCGGCGCCGGGCTGTCTGCCGGTGTCGTGCCGTCCGCCTGCACGTAAACTCTGAATCGCGCCTCCTGTGTCGAAGCGCCCGAGCGGATGTTTTTGCGCCAGAGCTGCGTGCCGTCGCGCGCGTCAACCAGCACGTACCAATCTTCGCGGACGCCGAAAACGACCTGCGACCAGGCGGGAATCAAAACGCCCGGCGCTGCCGGAAAATAAACTAATTTGCTCATCACCACGCCGCCGATATTCGGATTATCGACGCGCATTTCGGTGCGCAGACCGTCTTCTTCCGATTTGACGACGTTCATCGTCGAAATATCGAGCGGAATGTTAAACTGCGCCATCGTCCGCTGCAAGGCTTCCTGCGGCGACAGCAGATTTTCCAACGCTTCGGCACTCGCGGAAGCATTCGGAACCATCAGCCCGAGCGAGCGGACGATTCGACCTTCGCGGTCGAGAATAAATCGCGATTCGCTCTGAAAAACCGGGCGATTGTTGATAATCTGCTCGACGCGCACCATCCGCACTCCGCTCGCGGGCGAAAGGCTTTCGCCGATAAAATTCAGATTCGCGATTTCCGCGTCGCTCAAACCGTACAAGCCTTTGTTGGCGGAAATAAAATCGCGAACGATGTCTTCGCCCTTGCGATACGGAGCCGCGGGCGTTAAACCGTCGTTGCTTTGGACGACTTCGACCGCGCCCGTCAGTATTGAAACATCTCTCTGCGCGTCTTTGCGCGATTCTTTCAGGTTGGCGAAAGCCGTCTCGATTTCCGATTTGTTAGCGAGAACCGTGTTGGTAATCGCCGTTTTAACATCGGCAAACGATGAGCTTTTCCGCAAAAAACCTTCAAGGTTTTCCTGCCCGCTGAGCCGGATGTCGAAATTCGGGGTTCGCGGGAAACCTTTTTCCGTCCGTTCGGTTTTTACCGATTTCAGCGGCGAAACGCTTTTGATGGAAAGTAAATTCTGCGCGCCCGTCCCCGAGACGATAACTAAAACTCCGGTCAAAAGCGCTAGGGAAATCGCCAGCCCGATGCTTCCTGATTGCCGCCATTCTTTGGTTTTTAGAATTAACGATTTTGTCTTCTGTGTTTTTGTGCTTTTATTTTTATTTTTCTGAAACATAAATAAACCCGTTCCCTGAACAGATTCTGCTCGCTCCTCCGAGCCAAACCTGCACCCTCATTAAATAACGATAAGTCGGCAAAAAAAAACGTGTGTTGGGCAGACTAACTATTGGGGGTCGTCCGACGCTTTTTTGCAAAATTTAGTGATAGGATACGTAGTGAACCGACAGTAATGTTACAGGTAATATAGCATAAATCAGTGCGGAATTGACGGGCTGGGAATACTCTATTTATTTATTTATCAAAAAATTAAAAAAATGGAAAGTGGTGAGCGGTGAGTAATAAGTTTTTTATTTTCCACTTAACACTCACCGCTTTTAACTATTTGTTAATTAAATCTTCGGTGTACAGCTCGCGGTAAACGCGGTAGTTGCTCATCACCTTGTAAACGTAATTTTTGGTTTCGGCAAAACCGACTTCAGCCGTAAAAATCCCGGCGTCTTTCGGTTTTGAACGATTCAGCCATCGCGCCGCGTTGTCTTCGCCGCCGTTGTAGCTTGCCGCGATGGCTTCGTAAAGCCCGCCGAACTGGTCTTTTAAATCCGCGATGTAAACGCTGCCGATGGCAATATTGACCGACGGCTGATACAAATCGTCGGGGCTCAGGCTAACGTAACCCGCTTTTTTGTTGTATTTGAGCGCCGTGTCGAAAACCAGTTGCAGCAGCCCGCGCGCGGCTGACGGCGATTTCGCACCGGCGCGAAAGCTGCTTTCCTGTTTCATAATCGCGAGCACGAAACGCGGGTCAATCTTCAGGGATTTTGCGGCGCGCAGCAATTCGGCGCGGTAAACGACCGGATAATCACGCGCCAGACTTGCCGCCACCGAAGAAGTCGGCTGAACGAGATTTCCCGAATTCAGCCCGCGCAATTTTTCGCTCGCCAGCCCGCCGTAATACGACGCGACCGAGTCCTTTATCGAAGCATAAGCCGCGACGGCTTCCTGCTTTCGACCGAGTTTTTCGAGCGCGAAGCCTTTTAAATATTTGACTTCGTCGCCCGTCACCATCGCGCCTCCGAAATTTTTACGAACGAGCAAATCGTCTGCGGCGCGGACGGCTTCCGTCCAGTTTTGACGATTCAGCTCCATTCTGAGCCGCGCGTGCATCGCATTCGTTTCAACCGGCATACCGGAAAAACGGCGGCGCGTTTTATCAACCCAAATGTTGGCGTCAGCAAATTTTCCCGCCTCGCGAAGCGCGTCGATAATGTTCAGATAGGCGGATTCGATTTTCTCGCCGGTCGGAAACATTATCGTATATTGCTCGTAAGTTTTCGCCGCTTCCGTGTTTTTACCAAGCCGAACCAGACACGCGCCCTTCTGCGCCAAGCCTTCGCGTCCGTCCTTGGTCGGGGCGTAATCTTTCGTCAGTTTATCAAACCATTCGACCGCTTCCTTGTATTGCCGTTCCCACATCAAAGAACGTCCCATCCCGAAAAGCGCTTTCGGCATCGCGTTCGTATCGGACGAATAATTTTCCAAAACCTTCTGCCAGTGCGCGCGCGCTTCGGGAAAATGGCGGTTTGCCATATAAACGTCGGCGCGGTAGAGATGCTCGGCGACCGGCAGGGTAACGAGTTTTCCCTGCGAATCACGGCTCGTCTTATCCTGTTCGGCGACGAGTCTGAGGGCGGAATCCGATTGTGCGAACGCAAATAGCGAAAAAGCAAAAATAACAGCAATTAAAAGTATAAAATTTTTCATGTCGAGCGCGTTTGTTGGGAAAACGGTTTGCACGTTAAAGCATAACCGATTTTTAGACGAGATAAAAATGCCGCCGCGTTGCCGCCGGTTTTGAAATGAATTTCGGCTAATTCCAACAAAAACTTGATTGATTTTTTTTATTCGTGTTACTTTAAGAAAATTTCTAACCACTATAATTAAGATAAGTCCATTTCCTAAAGGAGGGTAGATGTTTAAAATCTTTTCATTTTTATTGATTCTCTTTGGTGTTTCCTTTCAAATTACCGCGCAATGCGGCGGTTACTTCAAAGAATCGAGCCGTCAGGTTTTTTCGAATCCCGTCAGCGACGGCTTTTTTGATGATTTCGACAATGACGGACTCCAAGACCTGCTCGGATTTTCGCCGACCAGCGTTACTAACGGCGTGCCGACGGGTTTTCAGTTCCACTATTACAAGCGGCTCACCGCCGGTTCTTTTGATACGACGGCGAAAAGCAGCTCGATCGGGAATATCCACGCTGGCGACGCCTATGTGGTCGGCGACGTCAACGGCGACGGAAAAAAAGATTTGATTGTCACGCAGCAGGGGACGCCGGTGACTTTAACGACTTATCTGAACGACGGAACCGGCAGGTTTTTAACCACGACGCCCGCCGTCAATTTCGCCGACGAATCGGCGTGGGCGGCGAGCGACCTGAACAACGACGGTAAAGCAGACCTTATTACGATCGCCGCCGGAACGCTTTTTTATCGTCTCGCGCAGCCCGACAACAGTTTCGGCGCGCGGGTCGCCATCGGCGCAAGTGACGGCGAGCCCGAACACGGACGCAACGTTTTCGGCTTCAACACATACCTTTTTATATACCATTACCCGATGGTTATCGAAGACCTCAACAATGACGGTTTGAAAGACATCGCCTATGAAGCACAGGGAGCGACCGGTTATAATCTGAATGTTTGGACGAATGGCGGAAATTCGTCGTTTACCCGAACCGCCTCGACCCAGTTCGGTACGGTGACGAGATTAAGGACGGTCGATTTCGGCAACGACGGAAAAAAAGATTTCATTTCCGACTACCAGAACGGTAACGGAATGAGCATCGCCGTCAATAACGGCAGCAACGGGTATTCGTCCAACTGGGTGAGCCTTCCCTCCATTTATACCTACGGCAACAGCTACTACAACAAAACTTTCTTCGCCGGAGATTTCGATAATGACGCCGATGTCGACATTCTTTATCCCGCCTTCAGTAATAATTACGTGTTAATGAGGAATCAGGGCAACCAGACGTTTGTTGAACAGCGAATTAACGGGCTTGCCAATATCGACGAGCTCACCAATCTGGACAACGACGGCAGAATGGACGCGGTTTACCTGAGCTCTCCGTTCCTGAGCGGCATATACTCTTTAAGCGACGGAAACAACAGCTACTCATTTTTACTGCGGAACGCCGTCGTCTTTAGAAAAAATATCTGCGCGCCTGCCGGACAAACAAAATTCATCGATTTTAACGGCGACGGCGAAGTCGACCGCGCCTTCTGGAATCCGGCAACCGGCATCTGGCGTTATTATACGAACAACAATCCGCAAATACCGAATCCCCAGCAAAATACTTTTCTCTGGGGCAAAGGCTCTCTCGGCGACGTGCCGGTGCCGAACGATTATGACGGCGACGGAAAAACCGATTTCGCCGTCTTCCGTAAATCCGACGGAACGTGGTGGATTGCCAAAAGCTCGGACGGCACAACTTATGCGCTGAATTTCGGCATCACGGAAGATAAACCCGTCCCGGCTGACTACGACGGCGACGGCAAAGCCGACATTGCGGTTTTTCGTCCCTCGACCGGCGACTGGCATTTCTGGATGAGTCAAACGAACCAGTACGCCGCCGCGCATTTCGGTTCTTCGGGCGATAAACCCGTTCCGGCGGATTACGACGGCGACGGGAAAGCCGATATGAGCGTTTTCCGTCCTTCGACCGGCTATTGGTACAGATTCAGCAGTTCGGATTACTCGGTTTTCGCGCTTCCGTACGGAATCTCGACCGACGTGCCCGTCCCGGCGGATTACGACGGCGACGGGCGCGCCAATATCGCCATTTTCCGTGATGGTGTCTGGTATGTTTTGCGGGATGATTTTTCATCGACCTACCTTTATTGGGGAGTCGCGGGCGATATTCCGTTTTTTAACGATTCGTTATACAGACCGACGCTCGGCGTTTACAGCGCATCGAACTCGAAGGTTTACTTAAACTATTACAACCTGGGCGGCGCCGGTTTAACAACCGGCAATTCGGCAAACGAGATATTTGTCTCATCCATATTGCCTCCGCAATAAGCTTTGCAAAATCAAACTACAAAGAAAAGCAGACCCGAATTAAACAAACGGGTCTGCTTTTCTTTTGAACGTAAATCTTCTTTGCCGACGCTTTTTTGCCGCATTCGCAAATCGTTTCGCAATTGTCGCAAATGCTTCTCTGCGTTTATTGCGAATGTCTTTACGCGAACCGCAAACGACAGTGCGGACACGGCAAACGTAAAATTTTTAGCCGCAAAACGTCTCGCGCTTATCCGAAGTCGGTTTGCATTCCGGTAATCGCGGTTCGATTTGCTATAATTATCGAAACCAATGCGCAAACTTTGCGTAAAATAAAATTTCGCACGCATTTGCATTGCAAAAATTAAAACAATAAACAAGGGGATACCTAAATTGAGAATATTTTTCCGTCGCTTTTCCGCCGTTCTATTTATTTTATTAGTCGTTTCATTTGTCTTTGGGCAGTCGAAATCGAAGCCTTCCGACAAATTCAAACAGCTCGACGAAGATTTGCCGACGCCGAACGAACAGCGCACGGCTTCGGGCGCGCCCGGTAATCGCTACTGGCAAAATCGCGCCGATTATGTGATTGATGTCGCCTTGGACGACACGAACCAGCGCCTTTCGGGCAGGGAAACCGTCACCTACAAAAACTTTTCGCCCGACAGCTTAAATTACATCTGGCTGCAGGTTGACCAGAACCTTTTTGCGAAGGATTCCGACACTCAGAAAACGCTGCCCGCGCCGAATTTCGACAACGCGGAAGGCTTCCCGATTTCTGCAATCGAACAGCTTACCGCCCGCGAATACGACGGGCGCGTTAACATTACGGAAGTCACGGACGCGAAAAAAGCGGCGTTGAAATATACGATTAACCGCACGATGATGCGCATCGATTTGCCCGCCCCGCTCGCTCCGAACCAGACTTTTACCTTTAACGTCGCGTGGAATTACGCCATTAACAACCAGCGGATTTTCGGCGGTCGCGCCGGCTACGAATTCTTCCCGAAAGACGGAAACTACCTCTATGAAATGGCGCAATGGTTTCCGCGCATGGCGGCTTATACCGATTATCAGGGCTGGCAGCACAAACAGTTTTTAGGCGCGGGCGAATTCACGCTCGAATTCGGTGATTACCTTGTCAGAATTACCGCGCCGAACGATCATGTGGTCGCGGCAACCGGCGTTTTGCAGAACGGCAAAGAAGTTCTCAAACCTGAATGGACGGCGCGCCTGAAACAAGCGGAAACCGTCAAAGAGCCGTTGAAAATCATCACGGCGGACGAAGCCAAAGCGAACGAGACAAGCAAGCCGACCGGCACAAAAACCTGGATTTTTAAAGCCGACAACGTGCGCGATTTCGCATTCGCATCCTCGCGCAAATTTCTCTGGGACGCGCAGGGGCATTCGGTCGAAGGCAACAAGGTGATGGCGATGTCGTTCTACCCGAACGAAGGAAACCCGCTCTGGGAAAAATATTCGACGCAGGCGATTATTCACACCCTGAACGTCTATTCGCGGTACACATTTAAATATCCGTACCCGGTCGCGCAGAGCATCAACGGACCCGTCGGCGGGATGGAATATCCGATGATTTGCTTTAACGGTCCGCGCCCGCTTCCCGACGGAA
>DASWRC010000153.1:0-27881 GCA_036403375.1 Pyrinomonadaceae bacterium | reverse complement strand
GTCCTTTCAAAAACGTGGAAAAATTTCACGTTCAAAGACAGAAATATGTACGAGCACCGCTTTCGCAACTCGCGCGCCGACACGAACCTTTACCGCAATCGCATTGTTGTCAGCCACCCGATAAAACATAACGACAAAGAGCTTTTTTCGCCCTTTATCTCGAACGAAGGCTATTTCGACCTGAAGACGAAAAAGTGGGTGCAAAACGAATTTTTTGCCGGAATCTCGCGCAAACTCAACTCGCGTTTGACGCTCGACTTAGCTTATATTCGCAACGATTCGTCGCCGACCAACGTCAACGGCTTCAGCACGAGTTTGAAAATCAAGCTCCGCTAATTATTGTTTCGAGTTCGCGGCTCGCCGGCATGCATTTTTGCCATCGAACAGGGCGAAAACTTCAAACTAAAGTTTGGACTCCGACCTTTTAGCGTTAAAATCTTCAAGTGCTCGTTCTGCTTCATCTTTTCGCGCTTTTTCTGCTGGTTTTGCTCGGCTTTTACGTGTTTGTGGCAAACCCTCGAAACCGCGCGCACCAAACTTTTGCGGCGTTTATCGCTTTTCTCGCGCTGTGGACAATCAAGGATTTAATTTTCTGGAATTTCCCGAACGAAAATAATTCGAGCGGCTGGTGGGCGGCGGCGAGCTTTATTATCGCGCTCCTGATGCAATGCGCGCTGGTCGTTTTCGCGTGGGTTTTTCCGGAAAACGCGCGCACGCCGCGCAAACGCGCGGCGATAATTTTTGCGCCGAGCCTGGTTTTAATTCCGGCGGCGATGTTCGGACTTTTGTGGCGACGCGTCGGGTTCGAAAACGGCACATTCGTCATCGACCTCGCGCCGCTTGCCTACGCGTTTGTCGTTTACGTTTATTTCGTGTTCGGCTACGGCGCGCTGATTCTTTTCCGAAAATACTGGAAATACCGCAAAACGCAGAAAGGTCAGCAAGTCGGCGCGATTCTCTGGGCGCTCGTAATTACCGGCATTTTGAAAACGCTTGCCAATATATTTTTTCCGTTTTTCGGTCTTTTTTCGATGCTCCCGTACAGCTCGATTTTCGTCCTGCCCGGCGTTTTGATTTACGCTTACGCGATTACAAATTTCAGACTTTTCTCGCTCGAAAACGCGCTCGACCAGTTCCGTCTTTTCCCGATTGCCTACAAAATCGCGCTGAGCATCGCGTCGGTGGCGATTATCAGCTTTATTCTTTTCCAAATTCCGATTGTTTATTGGGCATTTCAGGACGGAACGAGCTTTGAAGCGTGGCGCAAATACCTGGTTTTTAGCGTTATTTCCGCGCTCGTGCCGAATCTCATTCTCGTCCTTTTGATTGTCCGGACGATTTCGCGCCCGCTGCAAAGAATAACTTTAGCGGCGGTTCAGGTCACGGAAGGCGAATACGGCACGGAAGTCGATTTGCGGAAGAGCAACGACGAAATCGGGCTGCTCGCCGACAGCTTTAATGAGATGAGCCGCAAAATGGCGAACGACATCGAACAATTCAAGCAGCTCAACGAACAGCTCATCCGCACGGAAAAGCTTGCCGCGATGGGAACTTTGGCGGCAGGCATCGCACACGAAGTCAATAACCCTTTGGCTTCGATTTCCTCTTTGATTCAGATAATGCAGTCGAAAGACAATCTGGACGAAAAAGCCGAAGAAAACCTCAAGCTCATTCAGACGCAAATCCAGCGCATCACGCAGGTGACAAAAGACATGATGGATTTCGCGCGCGTCCGACCGGCGGCGAAAACGGCGGTCGACGTGAACGATTTAATCGACAAAAGCCTGCGGCTCGCAAGCTTTGACAAGTCTTTCCAGAAACTCACGATTCATCGAAATTTTACCGAGAATCTGCCGAAAGTTTTTGCCGACGGCGACCAGCTTCAGCAGGTTTTTCTGAACCTTTTTCTCAACGCCCGCGATGCTTTGCCCGAAGGCGGCGAGCTTATTCTGGAAACAGCCGCCGAATTTTCTGAAGTGCGCATCGCGATTACCGACAACGGCGCCGGCATCAAAACCGAAGACGCGAAAAAGATTTTCGACCCGTTTTTTACGACCAAACCGACCGGCAAAGGAACGGGTTTAGGCTTGGCGGTCTGTTACGGAATCATCACGGCGCACGGCGGAAAAATTGAAGTCGTGCCGAACGATTCGCGCGGGACGACGTTTTATATTGCGCTGCCGGTTAACGCAAATCCCGTTTAAGGAAATTTATTTATGGTTAAATTGAGTCTTGGAACTTATTCGCTTTTTCTGCCGATCGTCTTTTGGGGCGTTTTACTCGGCGGAATTGTTTATTCGCATATTGTTTTCTTTCCTGTTTTTCTGTCGGATTTGCCCGATTCGTCGGTTGTCGTCAACGGCACATACGGTTTGACCGAAGCGCCGTTTTGGATATTGACTCATTCGCTGCTTTTAGTCTCGCTCAGTATTGCTTTGGCGTTTAACTGGAAATTCAGGGAACGCCGCAAATTGATTTTGACGAGTTTTTCAATTTATATTGTCGTATTGATAGTTTCGACTTTGTATTTTGTGCCGGAATTGATTGCTTTCAGCCAAAGTCCGAAATCAAATTTGTCGTCTTCCGAATGGCTATCGCGGAGTAATCGCTGGCAATATTTAAGCTGGATTCGCGGCGCGGTGTGCTTTTTGAGTTTTCTGCCTTTATTGGTTGCGCTGGCGAAAACCGAGTCCAATTCCAGAGAGCCGGAATCATCCGCCGTCAGTAATTAAATCAATATATAAATAATTCCTGAAACGGTTTCTTGACACAGAAGAATTTTCATAGCAATTTAGTTCTGCATCTCGTTTTAATCCAAACAAAAAGGAAAATAATAAATGAAAAGATATTTCTGCAGCTTTGTGATTTTAATCTCTTTGTGCTGTTCGGCGCTGGCGCAGGAGAAGCCGACGGCGTTTATCAACGCGCGGATAATTCCGATTGTCGGGCAGCCCATCGAGCAGGGCGTTTTGCTGATTCAAAACGGCAAAATCACGGCGCTCGGCGATGCCCGAACCGTCCGACTCGCATCGAACGTCCGGATAATTGATTTAAAGGGCAAAGTTATCATGCCCGGACTCGTCGATTCGCACAGTCACATCGGCGACGGTTCGGGCGCGGACGGTTCGGCGCCGATTCAGCCCGACGTTCGCATCCTGGACAGCCTGAACCCGCGCGCGACGAGTCTCCAGCGCGCTCAGGCGGGCGGCATTACGACCGTCAACGTGATGCCCGGCTCGGGGCATCTCGACAGCGGGCAGACGCTCTATTTGAAGCTGCGCGATGGCGCGAACAAAGTCGAAGACCTTTTGATTTACGATAAAGACGGCAAATACTTGGGCGGAATTAAATTCGCCAACGGCACGAACTCGATCCGCGCGGGCGGGGGAAATTTTCCGGGCACGCGCGCCAAATCGGTTTCGCTCGTTCGCGAACAGTTCATTAAAGCGCAGGAATACCGCGCGAAAATTCAAAAGGCGAACG
This sequence comes from Pyrinomonadaceae bacterium, assembly GCA_036403375.1. Lineage (GTDB taxonomy): Bacteria > Acidobacteriota > Blastocatellia > Pyrinomonadales > Pyrinomonadaceae > JAFDVJ01. Next base: position 24,398 of record DASWRC010000153.1, on the reverse strand, counting down.
GCGACGCGACAAAAATGCCGGCGCGCGATTTGGCGATGGAAGCGCTCACGGAAGTGCTCGACGGCAAACGCGTCATCCATTTTCATACGCATCGTCACGACGACATCCTGAGCGTTCTCAGGCTCAAGCAGGAATTCGGATTTCGCGTCGTCCTGCACCACGTTTCGGAAGCCTGGAAGGTCGCCGACGAAATTGCGGCGGCTAAAGTTCCGGCTTCGATAATCCTTCTCGACGCGCCGGGCGGCAAGCTCGAAACAACCGACATTAAATGGGAAAACGGCGCGGCGCTCGAAAAAGCGGGCGTGCTGGTCGGGTTTCACACGGACGATTATATTACCGATTCGCGGCTTTTTCTGCGCGAAGCGGCGTTTGGCGTGCGCGGCGGAATGTCGCGCGACAAGGCGCTCTACGCGATGACCATGGCAGGCGCGATTATGCTCGACCTGCAAGACCGCGTCGGCTCGCTCGAAGCGGGCAAGGACGCCGATTTTATAGTTCTCAGCGGCGACCCGCTAAGCGTTTACACGCACGTCGAGCAAACGTGGGTCGAAGGCAAAAGCGTTTTCAACCGCAGCAACCCGCTCGATTATCTGACGGCGGTCGGCGGCTTCGGCGCAACGACCGACAGACTCGCCGATTTGGATTGTTTTGACGGTGACATTCAGGGAGGTGAACGATAATGAATTACGAATTACGAATTACGAATTACGAATTGTTTCGCGCTTTTGTAAACTCATTGGCGGTTAAAAATGCTTTGCGCCTTTTTGCCTTTGCGGGAATTTTACTTCTTGCCGTCAGTATTCAAGCGCAGATTGCGGTTAAAGGCGAAACGATTTGGACGATGGCGGGCGAGCCGATTACGAACGGCGTCGTGCTGATAAACAACGGGAAAATCGAAGCCGTCGGCACGTCGGCGCAAGTTAAAATCCCAGCCAATTACCGCGTCATTTCGGCAAAAGTCGTGACGCCCGGCTTGATTGACGCGCATTCGGTCATCGGTTTGAACGGCTATCTCAACCAGCCGCACGACCAGATGGCGCTCGACGCCAGCACGCCGATTCAGCCCGAGCTGCGGGCGATAGACGCTTACAATGCGGAAGAATTCTTAATCGGCTGGGTCAGAAGTTTCGGCGTGACGACCGTCCACACCGGTCATCAGCCGTCGGCGCTCGTGCCCGGGCAGACGATGATTGCCAAAACCGTCGGCAGAACGGTTGAAGAAGCAACGCTCGTTCCCTCGGCGATGATAAACGTGACGCTGGGCGAAAGCGCCCTCGCCGGACAGGGCAAATCGCCCGGTACGCGCTCGAAGGAAATCGCGATGCTCCGCGCCGAATTGATAAAGGCTGGAAATTATAAAGGCGAGCCGCGCGATTTGCGGCAGGAAATGTGGAAAAAGGTTCTGAACCGCGAAATTCCTCTCCTCGTCACCGCGCAGCGCGCCGTTGACATCATCAACATTTTACGTCTGGCAAAAGAATTCAACATCAAAATCGTGCTCGACGGCGTTTCAGAATGCCAGCAGGTCATCAGCGAAATCAAAGCGTCGGGCTTTCCCGTTATCATTCACCCGACGATGTACCGCGCGGGCGGCGAAACGGAAAATCTCTCGATGGAAGACGCCGCCAAACTGAAAGCCGCCGGAATTCCGGTCGCGCTTCAGAGCGGCTATGAAGGCTACGTCCCGAAAACGCGCATCGTCCTTTTTGAAGCCGCTGTCGCCGCCGCCAACGGAATGAGCAAATCGGACGCCCTTGCGACCATTACCATCGACGCCGCCAAAATCCTCGGCTTAGACAACCGCCTCGGCTCGCTCGCCGCCGGCAAAGACGCCGACCTCGCGATGTACGACGGCGACCCGTTCGAATACGTCACCCACTGCACCGGCACGATTGTCAACGGCAACGTCGTCAGCGATGTTGTCAGATAAAAAATGAGGACGAGTTTTTACTCGTCCTCATTCGGCTATATTATTTGTCGCCATTGGCGACCTTAATCGGATTTTTGGCAGGTTGCTTTGCCTGCCATTCTTTTAACTCCGCTTCAAGGTTGAGCGATAATACGGCTTTTTCAAAGTTCTTTGCCTTTTTAATTTGAGCGAAGGTTATATTCAGAGCAGATTTTAAATCTGTGTCGCTTAAGTGTGCACGGCTCAAAATTGCTTCCGCCAAATCGGCTCCGCTCAAATTTGCTCTAATCAAATTTGCCTGGCTTAAATCTGCTGCCAGCAAATATGCACCGATTAAATTCGAGTGAAACAAATCTGCGCCACTCAAATTTGCTTCACTCAAATCTGTTTTGCTCAAATCCGCCTTATACAAATTGGCTCCAACTAAACTGGCGCCCATTAAATTTGTATCGCTCAAATTAGTTTCACTCAAATTCGTTCCGCTCAATATTGCTCCCATTAAATTTGCCCCCCTCAAATTAGCTTTATGAAGGACATATCCCGATAAATCAACCTCCATTAAATTAAGTCTTCCTTTTTCAGTCTCGCTCCATTCCCTTCTGCCGATAACCGTCAATATTGCCTGAATATCTTCACGCAGTTTCACATTTTCCGGTTTTGTTCCAATTGACCGCGATAATTGCATTTCTCCGGCTTCATTTTCAAAATATTCGTTGGTATCAGGCGAATTTTCCCGAACAAACGCGGTCAGAACTTCCATTACCGTCCAATGGTCTTTCTGCGAATCGCGGGCGATGCGTTCCAACGCGTAGATGCCGCCTAAACGAACGTCGAGTTTTTCGTTGCCGAGCAACTCGACGGCTTTGCTGAAACGCTCGGTTATTTTGCCTTCTTCGGCGACGCCTAAGGTTTCCTGTGCGATTCGTGCGTTTAGATAGGTGAAATATAAACCGGATAAAATGACGATTCCGCCGACGATTTGGGCAAGTGTCGTGCGCGCGCTGTTTTCGTAAAGCTCAATGTCCCTGATTGCCGCCACGCGGTCTTTCGGTTCGAGACTCTCCAGGTCAGTAACCACTTTGCCCAGATAGTTTGCCGCTTGATATTTAGGAATTAACCAGATAGCGGCTGTAAGCAGCAAAATTACAACGCTTAGAATAAATATGTTTCGCCTTGATAGATTCATCGGGAAACCGCCTGTTTTGAGATTCGGTTAAAACGATTTAGTGATTCTAATCCAAATCGGCGAAAAAGAAAATGATTTTGTGATTTTGTTTTTCGTCAAGAAAATTTTAATGGTGTATGATGTAAAAGTATTCCTAATTTTTTAAAAAAACCTCGGGAATGAATACAGAAGAAGAACCAATAATTACAATTAAAGGACGGAACATCACGCGAAAAGAAATCGATAAGTTCGTGAATGAGGGAATTTTTCTCGTTTCCGACCACGGCAACGATTATATCCCGCCGCATCTGGTTTTAAAGGACCGGTCGTCGTTTGTGCTGACCCAGAACGAAGCCCGCAAAGTGGTGATGTTTCTGCGCGAATACCCGGAATCAACCTAAAACGAAAAGTGAAAACGAATCGTTCAGGTTTACATTATTCGTTTTTCACTTTTCGTTTTTCACTTTTCGTTTTTCACTATTTCAACCCTTTGTCTTTTTTCTCGGTGACGCGTTCGTTTTCGATAACCACGTCGATATAACTCGTAAAATTATCATTGCTCCATTTATAAGTCCGCGTTTTTCTGCCGTTGACATCCATCGTCGCGACGAGCATTCCTTTATCGCCCAGAATCTTTTCAACTTCCCCAAGTGTCATTCCCAGCTTGATTTTTTCAAACGCGGATTTGGACAAATTGGCGGGCGCGTTTTTTTGCGGCGCGGGCGCTGAATATTCCATGTCGCCGTCCTGCGGCATTTCCGCGTACGGGTTTCGCGTCATCCGTATATCGTCGTCGGGCGTTCGCTGCGCGGCGACTTCCCGTTTCGGCGGCGCGGGCTGCTGGCGCGTCGTTTCCGCCCGCGCCGTACAGCCTGCCAGAATTGCCGATACCGATAATAAAAATAATCCTAAAATATGTCCCTTTTTGTTTGTTCTTATAAAATTTATCATTATGCGTTCCCAGTTTTTTTAATAAATATAAATTTTCGCCCCGACCGGCGATGATTCAAATTTACTAAATAAAACCGGGCAAAACACCACCTGAACGGGTAGGCAAATATAACGAAAAGTGAAGAGTGAAGAGTAAATAGTGAGTAAAGGCATAGTTTTTCACTATCCGCTTTTCACTTTTCGTTATTCACTATGTTCGTTTTCTTCGAGGTTTTCTTTGGCGAGCGAGTAGAGCGCGGATTTGACTTGAAACGGCGTCAGGTTCGGACAGGTTTCCAGCAGCAGCGCGATAATGCCGACGATGTGCGGGCAGGCAAAGCTGTTTCCCGTCAGACTTCTATAACCGCCGCCGAGCCATGCCGTGCGGACGTTGACACCCGGCGCGGTCAGTTCGATGACTTCGCCGAAGCGGAAACCGAAGTGAAACGGGTCGGTTGTACTCGATTTTGAAACCGAAATAAGACTCGACGAAAAGACGGACGGAAAAGAAGGCTGCGGCAGATTGTTTGCCGCCGCGACGACGATGCAGCCCGCCTGGTACGCGCGGTCGAGAAGGTCGTGAAGCGGCGCGAAAAATTGCGGTTTCGTTGTGCCGAGACTCAAATTTATCAGCCGGTAGCGTTTTTTGATGGCGTATTCCAGACCGGCAAGAAAAGATTGACCGTCGCCAAGCCCGCCCGCACCCAGCACGCGAATGCTGTGAAACTGAGCGTCGGGCGCAATTTTAGAAATAATTCCGGCGCACGCCGTGCCGTGCCCGGCGGTATCGCCGACTTCGGACGGGACAAACAGAACTCTTTTATTTTCGCTGCGGGCTTCGACCGATTCGATAACTTTGCCCTGCAAATCAGGATGATTCGCGTCGATGCCGCTGTCGATAATCGCCACGCCGACACCTTTCCCCGTCCGCATTTTCCAACTGTCGTCAATACGGAAATGCTTCGCGATTGTCCCGAATTTGCCCTCTTCGAACCCCGTTACCGATGTCATAATTCTTCGAGTCCCAAAATCCAAGTCGCAAGCCTTAAGTCAAAATAATTGACCTTGGACCTGGAACCCGGGGGCTGGGACTTTTTAAAAACTCAAAAAACTCGTTTCACTTCTACTGTCGGAGAATTTCAAAACCGCTTCGAGAACCTCGCGGCACATTTCGCGTTCGGCTTCGCCGCGCGACGCGATTTCGCGTATCAAAATCGCCAAATCGAGCATTTCCTTGTGCTCGGTCGCGCTTCGCAGACCGCATACCCATTCGCGCAGCTCCGTATATCTGGCAACCGATGTGTGTTGAATCATACGGTCGCCGAGCTCGCGAAAGATTTTTGCCGATTCATAAGCGTTGACCAAAGAAGCGACTGCCTCGGCAAAAAGCGCCGCCTTGTCCATTTCGCGCGGTGTAAAAGCTTCGAACGGCGGCTCGCCGATGCGGTTGATGTATTCCAGAACGCCGATGACTTCCCCGTTATGACGAAGCGGCGTCGCGAGAATCGTCTGCGTCGAATAACCGGTTTGTTTATCGACTTCGGCGTAAAACGAAGCTTCCCCGCCCGCATCGGCAACCGCCATCGGCTGTCCCGACGAAAAGACGAAGCCGGCGATGCCTTTGCCAGCCGGAATCCTTAAGTTTTTCAGCTGGTTGGCAACCTTGCCGATTGCCGATAAAAAACGCAAATCGCCTTCGCCGCCCTCGCGGATGAGCACCGACGCTTCTTCGGAATTCATCTCGGAAGCCGTGACCTTTAAAAGATTCTCGATGGAAACCGTCAAAGGCTCGGTCAAAGCGTTGGCTACGTCAATCGTTTCGATTAAATTGCGGAGTTTACTCTCCATATTGTTTTCGGCTGGCTCGGACATAACTTAGATTTTACCCAAAACCCCAAATGAATCAAACAAATAAAAATTATTTTGAGAGAAAGTTTCAAAGCGACTCTTAAATTATCAGCCATCGGCTATCAGTTATCAGCCATTCCGAATATTTGAACGGTTATTTTCCGGAACGGATAAAAAATTTTCGCAAAACGAACTTTGGTTAATTTTTGAAATTTATTTGTTTTTTTCGATGGAAATCCGGCGCGATTAATACTATTCAAAAGGCATATAAAATTTAGTTTTCGGCTTCCGGCGTGCTTTGGGCTTGCGTTTGCAGCGATTATTTTTGTAACATTCGCGCTAACGTTTAATTTTATTCAGGTGCGCTCCGGGCGAATGTCTTTTGAGGTCTTTAGGGCTATGCGAAGAGTTGTTTCATTACTGTTAATTTTGTCTTTTGCCGCCGTCGGCGTTTTTGGGCAGGCGAAACTTAAACCGGTTTCGCAAATCGAAGAAGTCGAGCCTTTCAAAATCGGGCGCGGTTCTTCGTTCAGCGCCTCGACGCCGCGTTCCAACCCGGAACAAAATCCGCAAATTCCGGGCAGCGACGTAACGCAGGACTTCGCAGAGGCGCTCGAAGTCATCCGTAAAAATTACGTTGACGGCAAAACCGTCAATTACAACGAGCTGACCAAAGCGGCGATTGATTCGATGCTTCATTCGCTCGACCCGCACTCGAATTATTTCGACGCCGCCGAATACCAGGACCTTCTGACCGACCAGCAAAGCGAATATTTCGGCATCGGCGCGACCATCGCCAATTACGAAAAAGACGGCGAAATAAACACGTTCATCGTTGCCACGTTTCCCGATTCGCCCGCGTTTCGCGCCGGGCTTAGATTCGGCGACAAGATTTTATCGGTCAACGGCGAAAATATGTCGGGCAAAAATTCGTCGGTCGTGCGTGATAAAGTGCGCGGCAAAAAAGGTACGCTCGTCAAGGTTTTAATCGAGCGCGGCGAAACGAAAAAACAGGAAGTTATCGAACTGCGCCGCAACCGCGTGCCGCAGCCGACGATTCCCGACGCTTATATGCTGCGCCCGGGTATCGGTTATATCGACATGTCGGAAGGCTTTAACTACACGACCGCCGAGGAATTATCGGTCGCGCTCGCCGAACTGCACAAGCAGGGCATGACTTCGCTGATTTTGGATTTACGCGAAAATACGGGCGGAATTTTAGACCAGGCGGTCAAAGTCGCCGAAAGATTCCTGCCTGCCGGCAGCGTGATTGTCACGCAGCGCGGGCGTTTTGCGATTGACAACCGCGTCTGGCGCTCGGTCAACCGCGCGCCGGAAACAGTCCCGATGGTCGTTCTGGTCAACGATTCGACCGCCTCGGCTTCGGAAATCGTTTCGGGCGCGATGCAGGATTACGACCGCGCGATTGTTGTCGGCGAAAGCACTTTCGGGAAAGGATTGGTCCAGAGCATTATCGATTTACCGTACGGTTCCGGTCTGACCTTAACGAGCGCCAGATATTACACGCCTTCGGGTCGCTCGATTCAGCGCGATTACTCAAAAAGCAGTCTCTACGATTATTTCAACCATAAAGCCGCTGTCACGCAGCAAAGCAAAACGGAAGCGAAAACCTTAACGGGCAGAAAAGTCTACGGCGGCGACGGCATCACGCCCGACGAGGTCGTCAAAAATCCGCCGGTCACCGAAACGGAAGCGGGATTCTTAGACCCGATTTTCTTTTTCACCGAGGAGCTTGCCAACGGTCGCGTGGCGGGCTTTGAAAATTACAAGGTCGGCGCGCAATTCAAGTACGGCAGCCGCGTTCGACCGAGTGATTATCCCGTCACGGATGAAATTTTGCGCGCGTTTAAGAATTTCGTCGCTCAGAGCAGCGATTGGAAAACTCTCGCGGCGGGCGTCGAAACCGACAAAACCTTTATTAAAACGCGCATTCGCTACAATCTGATTACCGCCGCTTTCGGCACGGTGTCGGCAAATCAGGTTTTAGTCGAAGAAGACAGACAGGTTGCCAAAGCCGTCGAAAATCTTCCGCGCGCCGGTCAGCTCGCGCTTCTCGCAACCAAAGCAAGACAAAGCAAGAAGTAATTAAAAATTACAAATTCAAAGTCAGAAACTTAGAATCTCGGGCAAAATCCGAGATTCTTTTTTTTTGCAATTTTAATTTTTGATTGACGAGTTTTTGTCGCAAAAAAAAACTCGTTGAGTCGTGTCCTCAACGAGTATAAAAAAGAAACAGGAGGAATCGGAAGCCTTGCCGAATTGCTCTTTCAACAGTCTTGCCAGACTTCGAACCCGTAATAAATGATGCAATCGAATTCGCGCGCGTTGCACCGGCGGAATAAATTTTAGCGATTTATACTCAATAATAAAAAAGCCCGCTTGAAGCTTGTTCAAGCGGGCTTTTTTTATATTTCTTCAAATTTCTTAGAAAAGAAGTCTGAATCCAAATCGCACCTGTCGCGGGGTTTGATACAGGAACGGCATTTTGTAACGAATGTCGCTTCTGTCCGCCTGGGATGCGATGCGCGCCACAATCTGATTGTAGAGCGTTCCGCTCGTCAATCCGTTGGCATAATTCACCTGACTTAATCCGAGTGCCGAAGCATTGACCGGCGCCGTGCTCGGGTTCATCGTCGTGTAAATTCCGGTCACCGTTTTCTGGTCGAAAAGGTTCAGGACATTAAAGTCGAAAGCCACCGTAAAGCGGTTGTCGCGACCGAACCGATAACGATGCGTTAGGCTAAAATCGGTCTGCGAAAACGTCGGGCTGCGTCCCAAATCTCCGCGTTCGTTGAAAATCTGCGGCGTGACGGTTGACGCGCCGTAAATCGTCGTCGTCTGCGGCGTTCCCGATGTGAAAGTCTGGAATCCCGAGAGTTCGGTCGAATTGGTTTTGCTTCCCATCCAATCGAAAATGTACGCGCCGTAGATGTTGAAAACGTGCGGGCGGTCGGTTGCAAGACGTCCGTTATCCGGCTCGCCTTTTGCCGTAAATCCGATAAACGGCAAGTCGAACGCGCGGCTCACGCCCGGCGAGAGACGACCGTTAACGAGATGCGCTTCGTCCGAGCTTGCCAAGCCCGAATAGTTACCGAACAGGCGGCTGTAGGTGTAGTTGGCATTGAAATACCAGTTTTTCGACAGACGTTTTTCGATAACGAATTCCAAGCCGTCGTAGCGACGCACGGGTCTGACCGATTTCAGATACCCGAGCGCCTGAAGCGTTTGCAGGTGGAGACCGCTGCCCGGATTGCCGATAATATAGGCTTCGCTGCCCGCCGCGTTGACGATGCCGGCGTCTTCGACCGCTTCGTCAACGTTTTTATACGTGTAACGAACGCGGAAGACGTAATCCTGCGACAATTGGCGTTCCGCGCCGACCGTAAATTCGGTTTGCTGGAACGGTTTCAAATTCGGGTCGACCGCGCCGCCGTTCAGTGCCGAAGCATTCGGGTCGTTGGCGTTGACACGCAGGTTTTTCTGACAACGGCTGCGCGCGCCCGACGTGATAAAGCCGGTTTGCGGACAGATGCTCGCGCCGGTAAAGCCGCCGAGAATATTTCCGATGTTAAAGCTCGTCGCGGTGTCGCCCGGGAACAGCTCGAAGTAATCTTCGAGGAACACGTCGCCGCCGAACAAGCCGCGCGGCAGCTCGAATTTCACGCGGTCAAAGAATTTACCGTAGCTCGCGAAAAGCTTCGTTTTGCCGTTGCCCGACCAATCGTAAGAGAAACCGAGGCGCGGAGCAATCTTGTCGCCCCAGCCGAAATTAATCGCGCTCGGAAACTCGTTGAACGAGGGCAGATTTTCTTTCTCGATGCGAACGCCGAGATTCAAGGTCAGACGGCTGAACGGCTGATATTTATCCTGAATGTAGATGCCCTGGCTGAGATTCGCGCCCTTGCCGTTCGTTCCCGTCCGGCGGAAAGAAGCCGAACCGACCGCGCCCGGCGAATCCTGAACCGCGCCGCCGAGCAGCGTGGAAATCGGCGTTCCGTAGTTATACGAAATACGACCGATGGCGTTGTTGCCCGACTGTACGTCGTTGACGATGCTGTAGCGCTGGTAACCGCCTTTAAATTCGTGGCGACCGCCGAAGTTCGTAATGTAGGAAGCCGAAAATTCATACGTCTGGCGAACCGAAACGTCTTTCACGGTAATCGTGTTCGCGCCGGTCGTCGAGCACGGGAAAGCCACGTTCGGTGTTCCGCAGCTAAAAATCTGAACCGTCGAGGGAATAAAATAGTTGCCGAGTTTTTCGTTCAGAAAACCGCGGTTGTAGCGCCCGTCAATCACGAGATTGCTGGTCGGCGTATAAACACCGGAAAATGTAAAGATGTTCGAGTTCTGGCGTCCACCCTGTTTATCGGTAAACTGGTGTCCGACCAAAGTTCCGATGCCGGGACCGTAGTTGGCGGTCGGGACGTTGTTAAAGCCGAACGCCGCCGATGAAACATTAGTAAACGAGGTCGTCGGAATACTGCCCTGGTCAACCACCGGATTCCACAAAAACGTGCTCGTTAAACGCAGTTTGCTGAACGGGTTGCCGTCGAGACGCACAAACCCGTATTCGTATTTTCTCGTCCGGCTGTAGGTTTCGGTCGTGATTAAGGTTCGGGTTGCCGCCGGAAGATTGGTGTAATACGGCACGGTCACGTCGGTCTGGAAAATCTGCGGCGAATAGCTGCCATAGAACCAGAGACGATTTTTGATGACCGGACCGCTCAGGTTAGCGGTCGGGAAAAAGTTGGTGCCGCCCGCTTTAGCGGCGTTGAAATACTCGGCGGATTGCGTAAAATTGTTGGCTGCCACCGAACCGGTCGTAAACCGGGTCAGCAGCGGGCGCGGGGTTCCCGCCCATTTTGACGGTTCAAACTGGACACCGAATTCGCCGCGAAACTGATTGCTGCCGCCGCGCGTTACCACGCTGACGACACCGCCCGTCGCGCCGCCGTACGCGGCATCGAAACCGCTGGTTTTAACCTGCACTTCCTGCACGAGCTGCGTCGGGATATTGTAGGTTTCATTCAAAGTTCCGGTGCGGTAATTAGTGACTTCCTGTCCGTCGATGACGAACACGTTTTCGCCGCCCGATGCGCCGTCAACCGAGAAACCGCCCGTGCGGCTTTCCGGACGCGTGCCCGGTACCGTTTTTAAAAGTCCGGTAAATCCGGTGCTTTTCGGCAGCAGCTCGATTTTCTGCGCGTTGATGGTCGTTTGAATCGCATTGTTCGTCGTATCGACCGGCGGCGTGTCGGAAGCCGTCACGTCAACCGTCGTCACATTGCTGCCCGGATTGACCGTCATCGCCAATTGCGTATTGTTGCCGATGGCGACCGTGACGTTTTCATAACGCGCTTCGCCGAAACCGCCCGAAGCGTTCGTCACGACATCGTAAGTTCCAGGCGGAACCTGCAGCACGCGGAAAAATCCGTCGTCGTTCGTAGTAATCATTCGGCGAAAACCGGCGCCCGTGCCGGTCGTCGTCGTTCCGCTGACCGTGCCTTTGGCACTTGAAATCGTGACAGTGATGTTCGGCACGACGGCACCAGCCGTATCTTTTACCGTACCTTCGATGCCGCCGGTCGTTTCCTGTCCAAAAACCGTCGCCACGGAAAGACAGAGAACCGCGAGCATCAAATTAATAAAAATAGATTTTCTTCTCATATTTCGCTCCTTCTCAAAGTTTTCCCACTCTTGGGGTTGTCTAAAGCTTGAAATCTTTGTCAACTTAAATCTCTTTAAATTTACAGAGTCGGCACTCTCTTTAAGTTGTCGTTTAAAAATCGGATAAATAAAACGCGGGTGTTAGTTTATTTAAAAGCAATTATCGTTCCGCTTTGCTTGGGAAAAAGTAATGTCGATAACTAAACCTGATAATAAAACGTTTATCGACAAAAAATGATGATGTAAGATAGCACACCCTTAGACCAAAGAGTAAAAAAAATGAAGATAATCTATGAAATTTTGAATTTTATTTCTGATTTTGGATGACGACGCCGTCGGCACCGACCGCCCAGCCGTATTTTTTTGCAAAATAAAGCCCGTAAAGATTCGCTTTCGTGCCGCTGCTTTGCCTCGTCCAGCTTCTTCCGCGATCGCTCGAACGCAGAATAGTACCTTCGTAACCGACAATCACGCCGTTTTTGTCGTCGGCGAAATCGACGCGCATAAAGGTCATCGGAAAAGCCGTTTTGACCGATTCCCACGTTTGCCCGCCGTCTTCGGTACGCAAAATCGTGCCTTTACTTCCGACAATGTAGCCTTCGTTTTCATCGCGAAAATCGACGTTGTATAAATCCAACGTGACGCCGGATTGCTGTACCTGAAAATTAGCGCCGCCGTTATATGAAACCAAAACGAGTCCGGTGTCGCCCACAATCCAGCAGCGCGCGCTGCCGACGAAATCGAGATGATAAAGCTCTTTTTTCGACGGCACGAGAACTCTCTGCCACGTTTCGCCGCCGTCTTCCGTCCGCATCACGAGTGAATCGACCACGCGCTCCTGCGCGTTGAGAACCGAGCCGATAACGATGCCGCGCTTTTTATCGGCAAAACGAATGCTCAGGAATTCGGGCGAGTTTTTACCGAAATCGCCCGGTTTGTAGATTCTCGTTTCCTGCCAGCTTCGCCCGGCGTCGCGCGTGATGAACATTTTTTTTCCGGCGACCAGATAGCCGTTATCGTCGTTGCGAAAGTAAATTTCATTGATGTTTTCGGTCGTGCCGATGTCCTGTTTCGTCCAGTTTCGCCCGCCGTCCGCCGTCGACGCCAGATAACCGTTATCGCCGGCAATCCAGCCTTTTTCCGCCGACGTAAAAAATACCGCGACCAAATCGCCGCTGCCGTTTGTGCGGTTTACATTCCAGGTCGCCTGCGCCCGGATGATTTGAAAGGAAAGGAAAAATACGAATAAAAAGAAAGCCGTTTTTTTGATCAATGCCACGTTAAAATTTTCTCCTCAAAACAACAAAAAAGGTGATTATGATGAATTAAGGTTACCCTTTTTTCCATCAAAAATCACCCGGAGAAGAATGATGAAAGATGAGAGATGCGGGATGAGTCAGAAAATATTTTAATTTTCATCGCTCATCCTTCATCCTTTATGCTTCATTTTGTGATTCGATAAACCTTGCCTTTCCAGACAAATACAACCTGCTCGCCGAGCGCGAAGAACTGCGCCAGTTCCCTTTCTTTGGCGACCGCGTCGAAGTATTCGTTTGAAGCAAACTGCAATTTGGTTTCCGATAATCGGGCTTCTTCCTTGAATTCGGAATCAATCCAAACGCCGTTTTCCAGATAGAAGGTTTTCACGCCGATTTTCCTCACCGTGATTTGCCCGTTAGAGTTTTTTAAATCTTCGTCATCGGAAATTCTATCGGCTTCTTTCTTTGCCCTCGCGTCTTTGCTTGCCAATACCGCACTTTCTCCGCTCGTCTGCATCGGCGAGCTTAAAGCCTTATTTGGCGGCATCCGTCGCCTTAAATCGTTGTCAGCGCGATTTTCCACGCCGTCAATCGTGACGCCGTTTTCCATCGCCAGATACGAAGTGTATGGGGTAACGATGCCGTAGCGCGTTCCCAAATCGACGATTTCGTCCCTCAGTTCCCGGTTCTCGCCGTTCGAGCGAATCTGCTCAACCAGCCAGCCGACGCGGCGCGTTGCCCAGAGGCGCGGCAGAAACTCGTTTTTGTCGGCACGCATCGGAAAATCGAGATTCGCGTAATTAAACGTGCGGGTTTCGCCTCCCGTCTTTCCTCGCAAATGAAGCGTGATATTGTTCAAATCGTTTGAGTTTCGATACCGACCGATGATTGTCAGCTGCGAGCCTTTGAAAATATCCGAAAGCGCGCGCGGGTACATCAAATCGGTTTGGACGCCCCCGAAATCAATCTGTAAATCAGTCAAAACGGGCGAATTTACCTTTGTAAAAAAGTTGGAAACTTTAATTTCCAAGTCCTCTTTCGGCTCGACGTAATCAGCCGTTCCGGAATTTTCTTCCGCCAATTTGTCGAGTAGCTGCGTGTTCACGTCGTAACCGACGCCGAACGTGAAAAGCCGCAAACCGTCAACTTTGATTTCCTTGGCGTTTTTGATGATTCTTTCGACGTTCGATTCGCCGACAGTCGGGCGACCATCTGTCACAAACACGAGCATTTTCGGTCGGTCTGACGAATCAAACTGTCGCAGCGCGGCACGCAGGGCATCGTTGATATTCGTCCCGCCCGACGGCTGTAGTTTTTTGACGAATGCCTCGCCGCGCCGCCGGCTGTCGGCGTTGACGGTCGTCAGTTTATCTTCAAAAAGATGCTCTTCGCCCGCAAAATTAATGAGATTAAAGCGGTCGCCGTCGCGCAGCGCCCGGACGCCGAAAAGCATCGCGTTGCGCGCCTTTTCCATCTTGCCTTCTTCCGCCATCGAGCCTGAAGTATCGAGCACGAAAACTATGTCTTTGTTGACCAGCTCACTTTCGGTGACATTGTCTTTCGGCGAAATTTGCAGTAAAAAATAACCGTCCTTTCCGGGCTCGCGATAAGTCAGCAGCGACATGCCGAAATCGTTATTCGATAAACCGTAAAAAAGCTGAAAATCATTGTCGTTGCTCGAAGTTTCAAACGAAACCGAGGCGGCATTTTCGCCTTTGCGCTTCACGTCAACCTGATGCGACGGCGAGTAAATATTGCGTAAGGCTTCGCGTCCCGTAATCTCGATTTTGCCCGAAACCGTGCCGAATTTCTGGTTGTTGTTCGTAACCGTACGGCGGTCGTCTTCGTTCCAAGAAACCGGACGGTTCCACAAATTTCTGCCCGTCCCGAGCGGATAACGATACGCGACCGTTCCCGATTCGGCTTTCAAAACCTGCGAATAAGTCATTTCGAGTTTTTTATCGGAATTCGGCGGGATCGGAAAAATCGACGCCTGAAACAAATCTTTTCCGGCGTATTCCAGAAGTCCGGGGTCGCGCTGGCGGCGGACGATTTCGTCGTAAATGCGCCGCGCTTCCTCGCGCGTGCGAACTTCGCCGACGAGCTTTTTGCCGTTTTCCCAGATTGCGAATTCAACAATTGAAGCCGTTTCGGGAATCGGGAAAAAGTAAGTTCCCTCCAGCGTGTAAGGCGTATCGTTGCGAAAAACCTGTTCGAGATGGGTCGTCGCGACCTGCCCGTTTATCTTTGTATCGATCTGGATGGATTTGACCGGCAGCGCGTTCGGTATGGGAACGGGACGCGGGCGCGGGAGCGGACGGCACGGGCGAACATCGCAGATAATCGGCACGATGACGCCTTGCGCATTAATGGAGAGCACGGAAAAAATGGCGAAAACAAGCGCACAGACGGCACTTGCGAAAAGTTTCAGTTTCATAAAAGTCTCCTAAAAAACAGAGTTTAAGCGCGGAATTTTGTTTATTTACGCTTTATTGACGATTTAAAGAACGCATGGGGCAGTTCCGGCTTGCAAATTTTTCTGAATAAATTTCGGGTTTTTCTGGAGAAATTTGATGAAGTTTATCAACGGAATTCTAATTTTACTGTTTTTCAACTGTTACGGAGTCACGGTTTTTGCTCAGCTTACAAATAAGGAAAATCCGAACTGTCGCCCGAATTGAGAAAAACTTTTGGCTGAACGGCAGATTTCCGGAAGCGCGTCGTTTGAAGCAGGCGCGAAGCGCGTCAAAATTCTGGTTCGTTCCGCCGATTTTCTATGGAAGATTGATAGCCAGAATCCGCGAAAATATTTTGCGGGCGTTTTTCAAACTGCCGATTTTTTTTTAAGGAAAAAGGTTTCCAAACCGAAAACAACGGTAGTTATATAACCATTCTGCCCGATTATCGATTCGACCTGATTAGCGCGATTGCGCAAGTTTATGGCTGTTCTTTTTGCTGTTCTTTCGGCTGCTCGCTCAGGGCATCATCGATTTCTTTTTCAAGCACAGCGCGGAGTTTTTCGACCATCTGGTCGGCTTTTTGGACGTTTTGTTCGAGATTGGTGCGCGTCGATTGAATTTCGATTAAAAGACTCGACAGATTAGTCTTTTCCGCTTCGAGGTTTTTCCGCCGCATCTCGCGCAGCTCTTCCGGACGCAGCGTTCCGGCAAAAGCGACCTGTCGCTCAATCATATCGGGACGCACATCGTATTCAATAGTTTCGAGCTTCGCTTTGATTGAATTTTCTTTTTCGACGAGTTCAAAAAGCTGTTTTCTGAGCGATTCGGCGCGCTGTTCGGCGCGCGTCAGAATATCGAGATTCAGCAGCAGACGGC
This sequence comes from Pyrinomonadaceae bacterium, assembly GCA_036403375.1. Classification (GTDB taxonomy): domain Bacteria; phylum Acidobacteriota; class Blastocatellia; order Pyrinomonadales; family Pyrinomonadaceae; genus JAFDVJ01. The sequence goes on along the minus strand of DASWRC010000153.1, from coordinate 8,264 downwards.
GCTGTTTTTCGTCGTACGCGCTTTGTTTCGAGCCTTCGAGCGTTTTCATACGCGTATTCATTTCCTTCATCCGATTGCTGATTTTGTCGAGCTTTTCGTCAAAAGTTTCGGGCTGCGCCTCGGTTTCGGTCGTCGTTTCGGTCGTCGTCGGAGCTTCGATGGTTCCGGTAATGAGTTGCTGATTCTGCTGCGAATACTGGTCAGCCTGGCTGATAATTGTCGGCAAGGTTTGCTGCGGAACAGGCTTCGGCGTCGCGGCGGAAGTCGTCGCGCGTTTTTTGGTCGCGCGTTTTTTGGTCTGCGCCTGTGCCGGATTACCTGTGAAAAGGAGCGCAAGCATTAAAAAAGCCGCCATTGCCGTAAATTTACCAGTTAAATTTTTCATAATTTTATTTACCGTTTTTTCGTGAATCCTTCTTATCGGGCAGCAAATCGCCGGTGAAAAATTCGATAATGTTTTTGCCCGCGCCGACAAACGGAATCGCGTCGAGCCCTGAATTTACGACGCCTTTCACAAAACCTTTCTGCTTGATGTCGTAGCCGACAAAACCGATTGCCATGACCGTCCCGACGTACGGAACCGATTTGGCAATGCGCCGCGCCGCCATCCAGCCGCCGGCTGCTGCCGCTTTTCTTTTCAAGGATTTTTTATTTTCAGCCATAATCTTTTTAACTAGAAACCAAACGCTTGATTTTTCTGATGCTAAAAGAATACTCTACATTTGCACGAGATTTCCAGATAAAAGTTCCCGAAACTAGCAAAACTATGTCGCTGAGAGTTGAAAACCTTTCCAAAAGATACGACCAAAATTGGGTTTTACGTGACGTTTCCTTTGAAGCCGAAGAAGGCGAAATCCTCGGAATTTTCGGTCTCACCGGCGCGGGAAAATCGACTTTAATCCGCGTTATCAGCGGCACGGAAAATTGCAGCGGCGGCAAAATCTACCACGAATCCAGTGACGTAACGATGCTTTCGTGCGACGACCGCAATTTTCATTTCCCGCGAATTACGAATGATTCATTCTGGAAAAGCATTTTCAAGACCGATAAAACATCGATTCTGCCCGACGGCGAAGGTCAGGTCATCGCCTTAAACGAAGGTTTGGAAAAAGCCGACAGCGTACTTTTGCTCGACGATTCGTTCTGTTACATGGACGCGCTGCTGCGTTATGAAAATTACAAAAAGCTGAAGGACGAAACGCGGCGGCAAAAACTGGTTGTGCTGATAGCGACCAACGATTTCGACGAAGCGATGATGCTCTGCGACCGCGTCATCGTTATCGATAATGGCGAAGTTCTGCAAACGGGCGCGCCGGCTGAGGTTTACTTAAATCCGGCGTCGGCAAAAGTCGCCTACATTTCGGGCAGAAACAATTTGATTGAAGCGCGCCGGCTGACCTCGAACAAAACCGAGATTCCCGAATTTCAAACCATCGACGGCGAACATCGCCTATTCACCGGCAAGGCGGAGAAATCACGCTTTGCGCCGCTCAATCAGAACAATATTCTGACCATCCGCCCCGAACACATCTCGATTTCGTTCGGCGCGTCGTTTCCCGAAGACAATCTGCTGAAAGCAAAAATTACGGACGTTCGGTTTCAGGGCGCGACGACGCTCGTCGTGCTCGACGCGAACGGCTTGAAGCTCGAAGCGCTGGTCTTGCGGCTGGTCGGCTTAAATATCGGCGAAGAATGCATGGTCGGGCTGCCGCCGGATAGAATTCTGGTCTTTAAAAAATAGTTAAGAGTTGAGAGTTGAGAGTTGAGAGTCAATTTATTTAACCCTGAACTCTCAACTCTCAACTCTCAACTCTCAACTCTTAACTCTCAACTCCGAACTTAAAGCTGCGGCGTCAGAACAATCTCGACGCGGCGATTTTTCGCGCGGTTGGCGACGGTCGTGTTTGCCGCAACCGGCAGAGTCGCGCCCAAGCCTTTAGCTTCCACACGTTCCTGATTTGCGCCGAGACTTACGATTTTATCGGCAATCGCCTGCGCCCGCTCCTGCGTTAAAGTCTGCAATTCGTCGGGCGTTCCCTTGTTGTCGGTGTGCGCTTCAATCGAGATTCGGTAATCCGTATTTCCCGCCAAAAGCTGTGCGAGCGAGGACACTTTCGCCTGCGCTGCCGGCGCAAAACTGCTGACGCGCGAGCTTTGCCAGAAGTTTTCGGGCAGGATTAAAACGATTCCGCGCTCGGATTGCCGGACGGTGCCGAATTGCCGCAGGCTTTGCACGAGAACGCCCTGGTTTGCCTGCAGCTGCGCGACCCGGTTTTGCTGTTCGACCTGCTGCTCAGCGTCACGTTTTTCGTTCTCGTACAGCGCGATTTTCTGTTTATCGTTTTGCTGTTCGAGTTTGATTCTGACCAATTCTTCGCGCAGCTTACCGAGTTCGTCGCGTAAATCTTTTATCTGGTTCGCGTAATTCGCCACATCGCGCTCGGCAAGCTCGCGGCTGCGAGTTTCGCGCGCGAGTTCCGATTTCAGTTCCGTAACCTGGTTTTGCGCGTCCGTGAATTTTTCTTCGGACTGCCGCGTTTCTTCGTCCTGCTTGATTTTTTCGTTGCGTTTATCGCGGGCTTCCTTGCGGGCAATCGCGGTCAGCTCGGCTTTGACTGCCGCCGAAATCGCCTGTCGCGCGGTGATGTCAATCGTTTCTTCCGGTCGGCTCGCCTTCCAGGCATCTTCCGCCGTTTTCAGAAGCGATTCGGCTTGCGTCAAATCGTCGGTGGCATCGCGCTGCGCGCCCGCGAATCGCGCCAGTGCGACGGCTTGTTTCGCCTGCAAAATCGTCGAAGGCGTTTTCTGGTAATCGACCTCGGCAATCTCCGGCGTTCGCGCATCGCGGAAAAAATCGCTCGTGTTGCCGAAATACTGAATCGCGCGGGTCGTCGCGATTGTTTTGCCGCTCGGCGAATACGGGCTTAAATTTTCGAGCATAATCGCCTGAGAGGGGCGGCGCACGAGGAAATGCGGCTCCGCCGTAATAATCAGCGCAAAGGTCTGAAGCGGCGTCGTGACCGAAATTTTCGAATCGAATTCCCAGGTTCCGCGCCGTTTGATTTCGCCGAGGTTATCAACTTGCCCGTCGGGCGAAATCGCCCACAAAACATAAGTCGCGAAGCCCGCGCCGAGCTCGAACGGGCGCGGCATTTTCGAAACCGTAACCTCGATTTCCGTGCCGTTTTTGTTGGTTCGCCTGACGCGCCCTTCGCCCTTCATTCGCGGAAAGCGCGTCGTGCCGCGAAACTGCGTGATGACAAGCTCGTCCTGCGGATAAGTGATGGCGGTCGTCTGGCGCGCCACGTCCACCTGCGCGAAAGTAAAAATTGCCGTTGAAAAAATGAATAGAAACGCAGCTAAAGTTTTCAGTAATTTTGAATTGTTCATATCTTCTCCGATAAACGCGATGCTTTCCGATAAACGCGATGCTTTTAGAAAGATGCCATATTTTATTTTCACGTTGCAAACCGGCAGCTTCCCCATGCAAATACAAATCACAAATTACAAATTACAAAAATATCTGTAATCTGTAATCTATAATTTGTATTTGCATTCGCATAATGCCCGTAATATATAATTTGCAATCGCATCGGAAAGATGCCCGCTGAAGACGGATGAAAGATTTAAAAAGACTCTTAAAATATCTTCAACCTTACTGGCTGATTTTCGTCATTGCGGCGGTCGCGATGTTTCTCGGCGCGGTGTTCGAAACAGCAACGGGCGCGCTGCTCGTGCCGATTTTCGACCAGTTTTCCGGCAATCCGGCGCGCGAATCGAAAACGCTTTTCGACCTTAACAGCCTCATCCCGCGCGACGATTGGTTCAAAGCGTGGGTGATGATTTCCGTTCTCCTGCTCGGCTTTACCGTTGCGAAAGGCATCGCCGAATATTTTTCGTCCTATCTGATGGCGAAAATCGGGCAAACCGCCGTTTTGGATTTGCGCCGGGAGCTTTACGACCATCTCCTGCGGCAATCGACGACGTTTTTCGAACGCCACCGAACAAATTATCTCGTCTCGCGCCTTGTCAATTCGTGCGCGGCAATCGAGCTTTCGGTTTCGTCGAATTTGCGCGACGTTCTGCGCGAAACCTTTATGCTTTTCGCGTTCCTGGCGGCGGCGTTTTATCTGAATCCGAAATTAACTCTCGGGGCATTGATAATCGCTCCCGTCATCGGCGGTTTGACGGCAAAATTCAGCAAATCTTTAAGAAAACTGGCGGAAGAATCGTTTGAAGGCAATAAATTATTGACTGACACGGCGCAGGAAACGCTCTCTAACCAGACTATCGTCAAAGCCTACACGGCGGAAGAGCGCGAAAAATCGCGCTTTTTGAAAGTCGCGCAGATTATCGCGCGCGCCAACCTGCGTTCGGGCAAAATCGCCGCCACTTCGCCGCCGACCATTGAGCTGGTCGGCATCCTTGCGGTCATCATTTTCTTCTATTTCGGTTTGCGCGAAATCAACCACGGCGCGATGGACGCGGCGCAGTTTTTCGCCTTTTTGTTTTTCCTGTTTCGCTCTTACGACCCGATGCGCAAAATCTCGCGCCAGCACAACGAACTGACCAAGGCGTTTGCCGCGGCGCGCGACGTTTGGGACATTCTGGACGAAGACGAGATTTTGCGCGAAAAGCCGGACGCGGTTGAACTGAAACCGCTGGAAAACAAAATTGAGCTGCAAAACGTCTCGTTCAAATACCAGACGGACGACAAAAAAATTCTGCAAAACGTAAATCTGGCAATTCCGAAAGGCTCGATGATTGCGCTCGTCGGCGAATCGGGCGGCGGAAAATCTTCGCTTATCAAACTCGTGCAAAGGCTCTACGACCCGTCGGGCGGCGCGATTTTATGGGACGCAACCGATTTGCGCGACGCTTCGGTTTTAAGTCTGAAAAAGCAAATCGCGCTCGTTACGCAGGAAACCGTCCTTTTTAACGATACGATTCGCTACAACATTTCCTACGGCAACCCGCAGGCTTCGGACGAGCAAATCAAGGAAGCCGCGCGCATCGCGTTTGCCGATGATTTTATTGGTGAATTGCCGCATGGTTACGAGACGATTGTCGGAGAACGCGGAATTTTTCTTTCGGGCGGTCAGCGCCAGCGTATCGCGATTGCCCGCGCCGTGCTGATCAACGCGCCGGTTTTAATCCTCGACGAAGCGACCTCGGCGCTCGACACGGAAAGCGAAAGACTCGTCCAGCAGGCAATCGCCAATCTGATGCAGAACAAAACATCGATTGTCATCGCGCACCGGCTTTCGACTATTCGAAAAGCAAATAAAATCGTCGTTATGGAACGCGGCAAAATCATTCAAACCGGCACGCACGACGAGCTTTTAGCAAAAGGCGGAACTTACAAACGGCTTTACGAATTGCAGTTTGCCGAAGAGGATTTAGCCGCGAATTACGCGAATAACACCAATTAAAGGTCGCCCGTTTAACGCAAAAATTCGTGAATATTATTTTAGAATTCGTGTTATTCGTGCAAATCGTGGCAAAATTTAATTTATGAAATCAATGACGGGTTTTGGTCGCGGCGTCGTTCAGGAAATCGATTTCGCCGTCACCATCGAATTAAAAACAGTCAATAATCGCTTTTTGGATATTAGTTTGCGGCTCTCGGGCGAGATGCAGGCGCTCGAATCGACCGTCAAGCGGCAAATCGGCAATCGCCTTTCGCGCGGTCGCGTTGACGTTAATCTGACTTACGAGCGCACGACGGAAATCAATTACGAGCTGAATCGCCCGATGATTACCGGCTTTTTAGCGGCGATGAAGCAGATGCAGGACGAATTTTCGCTTTCGGGCGAGCCGGATTTAAACGTCATCGCGCGCCTGCCGAGCGTGCTTCTGCCGAAAAAGGATGATTTGAACGAGGAATTTATCGTCGGCGTCGAAAAAGCCTTAAACACGGCGCTCGACGATTTGGAAAAAATGCGCGAGAACGAGGGCGAAATGCTGCGCAGCGAGCTGAATTTCCGGCTCTCGGAAATCGAAAACCGCCTTCCGACAATCGAAACGGAATCGGCGACGGTGGCGGAAGAATATCGCGTCCGGCTGACGAAAAAAATCTCGGATTTTCTGTCGAAATCCGATTCGCAAATCGAACTCGACCAGGGACGACTCGCACAGGAGGTCGCTTACTTAGCCGACCGCAGCGACATTTCCGAAGAAATTCAGCGGCTCAAAAGTCATATCGAACATTTCCGGCAGATTATGACGGAAGAAAAAGAAGTCGGCAAGCGGCTCGATTTTCTGACGCAGGAACTCAATCGCGAGGCGAACACGATTGCTTCAAAAACGACGAATTTAATCGTCAAGGAAAACGCGCTGGCGATAAAATCGGAAATCGAAAAAATCCGCGAACAGGTTCAAAACGTTGAATGAAGTTTACGGGAAGCTGCGGAAAGTTTTTACTATCTGTAACTTTCCGCAGCTTTCTGTAAACTGTCCGCAACTTTAAAAATGAAAGGAAATTTAATCATCATCAGCTCGCCGTCGGGCGGCGGAAAAGGAACTTTAATCAAGGAAATCCTGAAAACGACACCCAACATCGGCTATTCGGTTTCCTACACGACGCGAATCCCGCGCGAGGGCGAAACGAACGGGCGTGATTATCTATTTGTTTCTTACCAGGAGTTTTCGGATTTAATCAAACAGGGCGAATTTCTCGAATACGCCGAAGTTCACGGTAATTTTTACGGAACGTCGAAACGCCTGGTCGCGGCGGAAATCGAAAACGGGCGCGACGTTATCCTGGAAATCGACGTGCAGGGCGCGGAAAATATCGTCAAAAGTTTTCCCGAAGCGGTCAGCATTTTTATAATGCCGCCGACTTTCGAAATATTGCGTGACCGGTTGACGAGGCGAGCGACTGAAACTAACGAGAATCTCGCGCTGCGGCTTAAAAATTCCTTCAGCGAAGTTCAAAAATTCAAAGAGTTTCAGTATATCGTCATCAACGACGAAAAAACGAGAGCGACCGCTGATTTGCAAACCATAATTTTGGCAGACCGCTTAAAGCGTGTTAGACAAACTGGGGTTATTCAGGGTATCCTTGATAGTTTCGATATCTCCAAATTTAATACGCCTGGAGATTAAAGGAAATTATGGCACAACAAATGATTGACGAAACTGAAGAAACTACCGAAAACGCAGAAGCAAATGCGCCGAAAGTACAGGGCGACATCGATTCAAAATACCGAATGATTATCCTCGCCGCACAGCGCAGCAAACAATTGCAGCGCGGCGCAAAACCGCGCGTTGACGCCGACCCGCGCAAAACAAAAACGACACGGATTGCGATGAAGGAACTCGAAAACGGCAAGGTTCATTTTGAAACATTGACCGAATTGCAGTTTTCGACCAAACAATAACAAATCTATCTAATTTTTCGTTTTTTACTCCAAGCCGCAAATTTGGAAGCGGTTTGGCGCGCCTCGATTTCGAACGGAATTTCGAGATAGGCTTCGGCGCGCGCCGCCAAATCACGCTTCTTTTTCTTCCTCAAATTCGAATAATAGCTGTTTATATAAAGCCACAGAAACCTGAAAAAGCCTTCGCGCCGGTACTGTAAAACGTGCGCGATTTCGTGAACCGCAAGCTCTTCGTCGAGCCTTAATTTTCCGCTTTCACTGGTCCAGAAATTTTCGGGGAAAATATAAATCCGCCGACCGATTGTAATTCCTTCGATTTTCAAACCGGAAGTTAAATAATGCGTCAAACGCCCGCCGTAAAAATGAATTTCGGGAAGGCGAAAATGGTCGTCCGCGAGATATTCGCGAAAAAACTCCTCGATTTTCCTGTGCGATTTTGCGCCGAGTTTCATATAAAAAAAGCCGTCAAAGATAACGGCTTTTCAATTAATAAAGTTTTGGTTAATTTACCGGTTGATTCTGTCACCGGCGTCGCTGATAGCATCGCCGACGGCGTCAATCGTTTCGCCGACCCCGCGTTTGAACTTGCCCCAGGTTTCCTGCGTTTCGCCTTCCGCGTTCTGCACTTCGCCTTCGGCTTCCAACTCGCCGTCGCCGGTCGCTTCGCCGACTTTATCCTTCACCGTTCCCTTAACCTGTTCCCATTTTCCTTCAAATTCATCATTATTCGGTATTGCCATATTATTTCTCCCTTGTTCAAAATTCGTGCATTATTTTATTACAAATCGCGCACTTATTTTTTTTATAAAGAAATTTCTATGCCAAGACTTCCGGTAGGTTCGGAGTTAAGAGTTGAGAGTTGAGAGTTGAGAGTTGAGAGTT
>DASWRC010000152.1:0-58086 GCA_036403375.1 Pyrinomonadaceae bacterium | reverse complement strand
CCACCGACCACCGACCACCGATTTATGAACATTGAAGAAATAAAAGAAGGATTAACATTCGACGACGTTTTGCTGGTTCCGGCGTTTTCCGATATTCTGCCGAGCGAAACGGACGTCGCGACGCGATTTTCACGCAATATCAGTTTGAATATACCGCTCTGTTCGTCGGCGATGGACACGGTGACGGAAGCGAGCCTCGCAATCGCGCTCGCACAACAGGGCGGAATCGGCGTGATTCACAAGAATTTTTCCATCGCAGAGCAGGCGGAAGAAGTCGATAAAGTAAAACGCTCGGAATCGGGAATGATTGTTGACCCGGTCACGATTCGCGACAACGCGCTCGTCTCGGAAGCCCTCAACATCATGGAACACTACAAAATCAGCGGTGTCCCGGTGACGGATGAAAATGGCTTGCTGGTCGGAATTATCACGAACCGCGACCTTCGTTTTGAAACGCGTTTCGACATTCCGGTTTCCGAAGTTATGACGCCGCAGCCGCTTGTCACGGTTTCGGTCGGCACAACTTTAACGGAAGCCAAAGTCAAGCTCCAGAAACACCGCATCGAAAAGCTTCTGGTAACGGACGGCGACGGGCATCTGAAAGGTTTAATCACCGTCAAAGACATTCAAAAAGCGATTCGTTACCCGTTTGCCGCCAAGGACAATTTGGGACGCCTGCGCTGCGCGGCGGCAATCGGCGCGACCGGCGATTTTCTCGAACGCGCCGAAGCCTTGATAAATTCGCGCGTTGACGCCATCATCATCGACACCGCGCACGGACACTCTTCGCGCGTCATCGAAGCCGTGCGCAAAGTAAAGGAAAACTTTCCCGAAATAGAACTGATCGCCGGAAACGTGGCGACCGCCGAAGCCACGCGAATATTGATCGATTCGGGTGTCGATGCGGTCAAAGTCGGAATCGGTCCCGGCTCGATTTGCACGACACGCGTCGTGACGGGCGCGGGCGTTCCGCAAATTACGGCAATTAACGATTGCGTCGAAGCCGCGAAAGGGACCGGCGTTCCAATCATTGCCGACGGCGGCGTAAAATTTTCGGGCGATGTGGTCAAGGCAATCGTCGCGGGCGCGGACTCGGTCATGATTGGCTCGCTCTTTGCCGGAACGGAAGAAGCACCGGGCGAGGTTATCCTGTTTCAGGGCAGAAACTTCAAAACCTATCGCGGAATGGGTTCAATCGGCGCGATGAAAAAAGGTTCTTCCGACAGATACGCGCAGGAAGGAACGGTTTCCGATTCAAAATACGTTCCCGAAGGCATCGAAGGTCGCGTTGCATACAAAGGAACTTTGGCGGAAATGGTCACGCAGCTCGTCGGCGGCTTGCGTTCCGGCATGGGTTACACAGGCTGCAAAACCATCGAAGAGCTGCACGAAAACGCGAAATTCATACGCATCACCTCGGCAGGCTTGCGCGAATCGCACGTCCACGACGTGATTATCACGAAAGAAGCGCCGAATTATCGGATGGAAAGTTAGGAATGATTTTGCCCACGAAACACACGAATAACACGAAAATTAAAACAAAAGAATTTTTCTTTTTTTCGTTTCTTTCGTGTGTTTCGTGGGCAAATATTCTTATAAAAACTTCGGCGCTCTCTTCGTTTCCAAAATCTCGATTCTATCGCCGACGCGCAGAACCGCGCCTGCCGTTTCGGCAATCAGGTTTTGTCCGAAAAGGATTTTTTTCTTGATGCTGCGCTTCGGAATGCGAAATTCGGCAAGCGTCTTGAGCGGCTCAGTTCCCTGCTTTTCGCCCGTCGCCTGCTCAATCGTCGTTATCACGCACCGCGCGCACGGTTTGACGACGTGAAAAACAGTCTCGCCGATTTTTATCTTTTTCCAGCCGTCCTCAGCAAAACTTTCCGAACCGGCGGCAACGAAATTCGGGCGAAAACGATTCATCGGCAAATCTTCTGCGAGCCGCGAATTTAAGTCCTTCAAAGAATTTTCGCCGATTATCAAAAACGGGTAAGCGTCGGCGAACGAAACGTGGTCGTCCTTGTTGACGGCGTAAAAATAATTTACCCGGCGCTCGGTTTCGACGGGCATCCGGGCGAGCCGGCAGTTTGTCTGCAAAACGCCGCTGAACCATTCGTTGACCGCGCTTTCATAAACTTTCGCGCGGCACCGGCTGCTCCAGATTTTTACTGATTCGGTTTCTTTCGTCTGCGGCTCAAAAGCAATTTCCAACCGGTCGCCATTACACGAAACCTGCAAAGCATCCGGCAAAATCTCTGTTTTGACCATCGCCATTTTCGGGAATTCGCGCTGCGTTAGAAATTTATTGTTTTCATCAATCAGCATCCAGCGGCGGTCAAACTCTAAACCGCGCCGTTCGATTTTTGATTTATCGAGCGAAATTCCCGCCAGCGATTTGACCGGGTAAATATTTATTTCGGAAATATACATATCATAAACTTGATAATAACATTATCAGATTTTCTAAAATTCCAACTTCACACTTGACATCGTTTAACCACGTTTTGTATATTAGCACTCATAGGGACGGAGTGCTAAACATTTGATTTGACGCTCTTCGTTCACGAGTTATCTTAAACTTTTTATCAAATATTCAAAAGGAGTAAAGAAAATGGCTACAACGATTACACCATTGCACGACAGAGTTATTGTTCGTCGGATTGAGGACAATGTAAATCAGACCGCGGGCGGGCTTTTCATTCCCGATTCGGCTAAGGAAAAACCGCAGGAAGGCGAAGTTATCGCCGCCGGAGCCGGTAAATACAAAGAAAACGGCGAACGCCAGCCGCTCGATGTAAAAGCGGGCGACCGGATTTTGTTCGGCAAATACAGCGGTTCGGAAATCAAAATCGACGGCGAAGAATTTTTGATTATGCGCGAAGATGAAATCCTCGGAATCATCGAACGCGCCAGTGCAACAGCCTAAGGCTGCTGCGGTAATTATTAATAGGTAATAAGTAATCGGTTCGGAAATCGATTTTCTGAAAGACCTGTTTCGCTAATTACCAAAAACAAAAAATTACTAAAAACCAATTACCTATTACCTATTACATAAGGAGTAAATATGGCAAAACAAGTTATTCATGGAGAAGATTCGCGTGCCGCGATTTTGCGCGGTGTAAATCAGTTGGCTGATGCGGTTAAAGTCACGCTCGGACCCAAAGGACGCAACGTTGTTATCGACAAAAAATTCGGTTCGCCGACGATTACCAAAGACGGCGTCACGGTGGCGAAAGAAATCGAATTAAAAGATTCATTAGAAAACATGGGCGCGCAGATGGTGCGCGAAGTCGCGTCGAAAACCTCGGACGTTGCCGGTGACGGAACGACGACCGCGACGGTTCTGGCGCAGGCGATTTTCAAAGAAGGCGTCCGCACGGTTGCTGCCGGTGCAAACCCGATGGCGCTCAAGCGCGGCATTGAAAAAGCGGTCGCGTTAATCGTCACGGAAGTCGAACGACTTTCAAAACCTGTTTCGGGCGATATGATCGGACAGGTCGGCACGGTGTCGGCAAACGGCGACACGAAAATCGGTGAAATCATCGCCGAAGCGATGGACAAAGTCGGTAAAGACGGCGTTATCACCGTCGAAGAATCGCGCACGATGGACACGACCTTAGAAGTCGTTGACGGGATGCAGTTCGACCGCGGCTACTTATCGCCGTATTTCGTGACGGACGCCGACCGCATGGAAGCCGTTCTCGATGAACCGATGATTCTCATCAACGAAAAGAAAATCTCGAACATGCGCGACCTTCTGCCGATTCTCGAACAGGTTGCCAAAATGGGTCGTCCGCTGCTTATCATCGCGGAAGACATCGAAGGCGAAGCGCTCGCGACACTGGTTGTCAACAAGCTGCGCGGAACCCTGAATGTTGCGGCTGTCAAAGCTCCGGGCTTCGGCGACCGTCGCAAAGCGATGCTCGAAGACATTGCGACGCTGACGGGCGGCAAAGTCATCTCGGAAGATTTGGGCATCAAGTTAGAATCAATCACGCTCGAAGACCTCGGCAAAGCCAAACGCGTCACCATCGACAAAGACAACACGACGATTGTTGACGGTCAGGGCGACGGCGCGGCGGTCGAAGGACGCGTCAAAACCATCCGCAACCAGATTGAAGAAACCACTTCGGATTACGACCGCGAAAAATTGCAGGAACGCCTTGCAAAACTCGTCGGCGGCGTCGCGGTTATCAAAGTCGGCGCTGCGACCGAAACCGAGATGAAAGAAAAGAAAGCGCGTGTCGAAGACGCGATGCACGCCACGCGTGCGGCGGTCGAAGAAGGCATCGTCGCGGGCGGCGGCGTAACCTTGGTTCGCGCCTCGAAAGTTCTCGACGGCTTCACGGTTGAAGGCGACCAGGACGAAATCATCGGCGTCAACATCATCCGTCGCGCCGTTGAAGAACCGCTTCGCCAGATTGCTCTGAACGCGGGCAAAGAAGGCGCGGTCATCGTCGAAAAAATCCGTGCGGAAGACTCTGAAACCTTCGGCTTCAACGCGGCGACCGAAAAATTCGAAGATTTGGTCGCGGCGGGCGTCATCGACCCGGCAAAAGTCACGCGCACTGCCTTGCAGAACGCGGCTTCAATCGCCGGCTTGATGCTCACCACCGAAGCGATGATTTCCGAACTGCCGGACGAAAAAGGCGACGGCGGAATGCCCGGCGGCGGCATGGGCGGCATGGGCATGGGAATGTAATCTGAAATTACGAATTACAAATTCCAGATTCCACATTACAAAAAAGGCTTCGTTGAAATTTCAACGAAGCCTTTTTTTAACATTTTCCAGAATAAAAAGCGTGATATAATTTTCGTTATTAAAAGAGGCTGGATATGATTTTAACGATTGAATTAAACCCGGAGATTGAAAATCGACTTAAACACCGCGCGTCGGCAAAGGGCTTTGAGGTCGGCGAATATGTGAAAAAATTGATTGAAGAAGACTCCGACAAACTGCGTTCGATTGATGAGATTTTTGCCCCGTTTCGGGAAAATATCCAAAAAAGCGGCGTTTCCGAAGATGAGTTGGACGAACTTTTCACACAAGCCAGAAAAGAAATTTTTGCCGCGAAAAAATTCGAGCCGAACCCGTGAAATTCTTAACCGAAATCTCCGCCGTGTTTGACTGCAATGTTCTGCTTCAAGCCATTGCCAACGGCGCGAGTCCCGCCGCCGCCTGTTTTCGCCTTGTTGAAAAAAGAGTTGTCGAATTATTTGTCAGCGAAGAGACTTTGGCGGAATTGGAAGAAGTTCTTAATCGCAATTTTATCAAAGAGCGTTTTAACTTAACTGTTGAAGCCATCAATGAATTTATCGGCAATCTTCGTGTTTTAGCTAAAGTTTTCACCGATGTGCCGCAAGTCTTTTCCCTTCCGCGCGATGTCGACGATGAAGCGTATATCAATTTAGCCGTTCAATCCAAAGCGGGTTTTATCGTGACACGCGATAAGGATTTGCTCTATCTGATGAATAGTTACGACCCTGAAAGCAAGGAATTTCGACAAAGATTCAGACCGCTAAAAATTGTCGCGCCGTTAGAGTTTCTAAAAATCGTCGAAGATGACTTGAGCAAAGTGATCTCAATAAAACCTTGATAAGTAAAAAAGGCTTCGCTCAACTTGAGCGAAGCCTTTTTCTTTAAGACTTTTCATCCTGAAATTTTCCAAATATTACCAACGATACATATCTCCGCGAGAGGTTTGATAATTATTTGCAAAGCAAAACCCGTCCAAATCAGGAAACAAAGTTTTCGTATGAATATCAAATGTTTTAATTAAAACTTGCCGCGCCTCTTTTTTTAACTCAGGATTTATTGCAACAATAAATCCGCCATCTTTTTTGTCTGGCAAATATAAACTTCCCATTGGTGAATCCGAAATCCTACTATACAAAAATTGTGAATGAGGCGAATGGTGGGTCAACAAAAGCAGTGACGGAAACACTTACGCCTTTCAATTCGGAACATCTTCGGACAAACCCGTGCCGGGCGACTACACGGGCGACAACAAAACGGATGCCGCGTTCTGGCGTCCTTCGACCGGCGAATGGTTCATCTTGCGCTCGGAAGACAGTTCATATTATTCAATCCCGTTCGGCTTAAGCGACGATTTACCGACGCCCGGCAATTACTTCGGCGACTCAAGGTTCGACCTCGTAGTTTTTCGCCCGTCAACCAACACGTGGCATATCCAACCGACGGGCGGCGCATACTTTTACAAAGTCTTCGGCGCGGCGGGCGACCAGCCGCTGCCGAATGTTTTCGTGCCGTAAGAACGGAGAAAGGTTTTCAAATAGAAAAAGGCTTCGCCCGAATTTCGGACGAAGCCTTTTTATTTTCTGAGCTCTTTAATTTATTTTTCTACTGCCGGTTCTCGTTTCCTTAATTCAATCAGTTTGCAAGCCTGCGGGAAAAGTTTTCCCATAATACCGCTTGAGCTAATTCGCTGCCACTCTTCGGACTGCTTCGGGTTGACGGTTTGAAGCAGTTTTCTTTCGGCATCATACCATTTAGTTTCGTAAGAACGATACATTTTGTTTTGGCAATCGAATGCCGTTTCCTGCAAGATGCTTTGATACTGAATCTGCGAATCACGGCTTAAATTTTGAGGTTTTGGATAAGTCCAGCGAAATTTGACGCGTCCGGTTTTATCGGTACTGAACATCACGTAATTGGTGTTCAGTTCGATTATGCTTTTGTCGTCGAAGGTATGAACCCGAAACCATTCGGGCAATGCTTGCGACCTAACCGCCGTTTGCGTGAAAACAAGAATTAAAACTAAGAAAAGGAATTTCATCTTCAACCTCCGAAAACTGCGTTCAAGAAAGCTGTGCCGCCCGACTATTTATTAAAACTGCGCATTGATAATACTGTAACGCCTGCTGGTAATCAACAAAAATTTTTTCGCCGCCGGGCGCAAATAGCGTCCCGCATCAGCCGGCGGGTCGGCGCGTGAAAGTTGAGAGCGTTTTAACGTCCTTTTTTATTGCTAAAATTCGCTTTCTGGACACGAAAACGCCTTACGCGTGGGATTTCGACGCCGAAGATGCCGGCAAAATGTTGCATTATATGCTCGGCTGGCGTCTGACTTGGAGCAAAACCATCAGCGCGACCGTCACGGGTTAAATCAATTACGAATTACGAGAAAAGGCGTCGTTGAAATTTCAACGACGCCTTTTCTGTCACAAAAAACCGATTGCTAGTCAGAATGCGAGTTGGCGCTTACGAATTGCTGAGCGCGTTTAATTGTCCAATTTGCAGGCAAATCATCTATATCCATTATTTCCGCGTCGTTGACGAATAATGTATAGAGCGCTTCGGCAGGAAAGTCGTTGAGACGCAGGCGCAGTTCATCGCCGTCGTGAGCGGCGCGCAAAGGAAATTCAGGGTTGAATGTTTCTTTCCAGCGAATGTTTTCGCTTAAATAATCTTTGCTTTTCATTATGATTTCATTATACTCCTTCAAATATTAAAAACCCAGCAACTTATCAACTCCCGCATTCGTGCGGTATGAACCTTTGATGATAGCTTCAAAAACATCGTTTCCCGAAAGCCCTTCGCGTTCCAGTCCAGTGACCAGATATTCAAAAGTCGGTCCGTCCGGCGTTCCGTAAAGCCCGCTGTCGCGTCGCCGCAATAATTCAACTTCAAAAGGGTTCGGCATCATTTCTCTTGCCTCTAATCGCACATCGCGCCGAAACTTTCATGCGCGATAAGCGCGTTCTTCTAAAGATACGTTTTCCCTTATCCATTGTTCGTTGAATTCGGGAATTTTCGTGAGTTGGCTTCGATACCATTGGCGGATTTCCTGATTAGTCTGCGGCTTATTCATCGATAGAGTTTTTTCTCTAATTGTGTGGAGCGGTGAACAGCAACCGCCGAACTCAAGCCAAGTTTGAGTTAAAAAGCAGGTTTTGTCGACATTTTTGTTTTAAGAGGAATTCCAACAAAAAAGGCGTCGTCCGAAATTCGGGGGAAGCCTTTTCTATTTAGGTTCAGTAAGAAAAGCCTCGTAAATAAAAGAAGCAATTAGCGACCCAATCGTTCCCAGGACAATTGCGGAAGAAACCGGACTACGTTGATTTTCAGACATAATTTTCGCTTTTGAATCCCTTGACCGCGAGCCACGTCGCCAGAGTTATATGACTTACAGCCATCAGCGCGCCTAACGGCGTGATGCCGCCGTAACCGAGAATCAGCGGCAGCGGAATCGCCGCAAAGTGGAGCAGAACGGTTGCCATTCCAAAAACAGACAGCGCGCGCGGCACCAGCGAAAAGCGGTAAAGCGCGGCGTAGAGAACGAAAATCCAGCTGTCGATAACAATCAGCTCCGAATAATGCACCCATCTGCGGGCGGCGCGAACGACCGCCGAAAGCGTCTGGAAAAGCTCGTCCGAGCCGCCTTTTTGGACGTATTCCTGACTTAAAGAAAGCATCGCCATGAGATGCGCGTTGTCAACGGCTTGGAGCGCAAACATAAGGACGCTCAAAGCGACCGGAAGAACCGCCGTCGCCGGACTGTATTCACGAAATACGGGAAACGCCGCGATTGAGATGCCGATGGTCAGCGCGCAATTCGCCAACAAGAGCAGCACCGCGAGTTTTACCTGCGAGCCGCTCGCCGCCGCATTTGCAAGAAAATCCGTGCCCGTCATCGGGTGCAGCAGCACAAACGGCACAATCAGCCCCGCTAACTGCACGAACAGCAGAATGCCGATAATTCGACCGAGACTCTTTGCAGATTTCATAAAATCGCTCCATGGAAAAATAATTTATTAGGAATTAACCAGTCAGCTTTACGGAAAGCCGCCGGTAAAGTTCCCTCTTCAATCCGGGCGCTCGCCATAACGAGTTCCGAAAGGTCGTTTAAGGTTCGCGGCGGCAGTCAATTACAAATTTCGGCACAATCGGGGCGTAATTTAATGCCGAACCAAGCCCGTTTGCGTTATATTCTTTAAAGAGTCTGACTCAAATTTCGTTACTCAACAATCTTATTTTCACTGTGAAAGTTGAAAAAGTATCACAGTGGGTTTTCACGACACATCGTTTGTAAATCAAACTATTAACGTTTTTAAGTCAGGAAATCTAAAATTAAAGCACCACTTATGAGAATTTTAACCTTATCTATAACGCTTATTTTGACGTTTTTCATCGGCAGGGCGTCTGCCGCGCCGGGCGATTTCGACCCGACCTTCGGCACGAACGGGCAGGTGTTCGATACAATCGCCAACGCCAGCGCGGCGACCGACGTGGCGATTCAGACGGACGGTAAAATCGTTCTCGCGGTCAATTCGTTCGGCGCGGATTCGACGCAGGATTTCGCGGTTGTCCGGCTTAATGCGAACGGCACGACCGATACCGGCTTCGGCACGAACGGCAAAGTCGATATTTCGTTCGATAATTTCGCCGACGAATTGACAGTCGCCGTCCTCGTTCAGGCGGACGGCAAAATTCTGGTCGTCGGCTTTGTCGAATTCGGCTCGCCGGGTTGGGATTTCGGCGTTGCGCGACTGAACGCGGACGGCTCGCTCGATACGACTTTCGGGAGCGGCGGCAAAGTCAAAATTCCGGTCAGCAATGCGAACGATTTTGCGAGCGATGCCGCGCTGCAGGCGGACGGCAAGCTCGTCATCGCAGGCAAAGGCTTTAATCAGCCGAATTCGGATGCTGCGCTGGTCAGATTGAATACCGATGGCTCGCTCGACACGACCTTTAACGGCACGGGAAAAGTCGTCACGCCGATTGGCGGGGGCGCGGCAAATGACAATCTTTCAGAAGTGAAAATTCAGGCGGACGGCAAAATTGTCGCCGCCGGAACCGACGGCGGCGATTTTGCCGTGCTTCGCTTTAATACTAACGGTTCACTCGATACTACCCTCAACGGCAGCGGCATCGCCACGACGCCGGTCGGCACGCAGCGCGACGAGGCGTTTACCGCGGCGCTGCAGGCGGACGGCAAAATCGTCGCGGGCGGTTCGGCAAACAGCGGCAGTTCCGACGAAGCGGCGCTGGTTCGCTACAACCCGAACGGCTCGCTCGACACGACCTTTGATACCGACGGCAAAACAACGATTGACGTTCAGCCGTTTTCTTCGGAAAGCTTCAAATCCGTCCTCATCCAATCCGACGGCAAGATTATCGGCGTCTCCGGCGGCGACGGCAAATATATTCTTGTCCGCTACAATCCAAACGGCGCGCTCGATTCGTCGTTCGGCACGAACGGCGTAAAAATCGCAACGGTCGCCAACGGGCAAAACGGACCCGCGAAGGCTTTATTGCAGACGGACGGCAAGCTCGTCGTGAGCGGCGTCAGCTCGACCGGCAGCTTTGCCGTCGCCCGCTTTTTGACAACTTTCGGCAAAACTCGCTTCGATTTCGACGGCGACGGGAAAACGGACGTCGGCATCTTTCGCCCGTCTGATGGCAGTTGGTGGTATACGCGTTCTTCAGCAAGCGATTTCCGCGTTTATTCATTCGGCACTTCTTCCGACATTATTACGCCCGGCGATTATACGGGTGACGGGCTTGCCGATATTGCTATTTTCAGACCCTCGACCGGCGAATGGTTCGTTCAGCGCTCGGAAGATAATTCCTACTTTTCTTTCCCGTTCGGCTCTTCGGGCGATATTCCCGCGCCGGCTGATTATGATAATGACGGCAAAACGGACGCGGCTGTTTTTCGTCCATCTTCGGGAACATGGTTTATCTTAAACTCGGGCGGTTCTGGAACGTCAATCGTGCCGTTCGGCTCGTCGGAAGATAAACCCGTTCCGGCAGACTTCGACGGCGACCATAAAGCGGACATCGCTATTTTCCGCCCGTCGGATGGTTCGTGGTGGTATCTGCAATCATCGAACAGCCAATTCAAAGTTTATCGCTTCGGTGTCGGCACGGATAAGCCCGTGCAGGGCGATTACACCGGTGACGGGAAAGCCGATATCGCAATCTTTCGTCCATCGACCGGCGAATGGTATTTTCAGCGTTCGGAAGATAATTCATACTTTTCAGTGCCGTTCGGCGCGGCGGGCGACATTGCGGCGCCGGGCGATTATGACGGCGACGGCAAGTTCGACACCGCCGTGTTCCGACCTTCGACCGCCAATTGGTTCGTGCAGCGTTCGAGTGCCGGTATTCTGATTACCAATTTCGGCACATCGGGCGACCGACCGATTGCAAATGCTTTCGTGCCTTAAAAAGTCGTAAACTCTCCTGAAAACAAAAGGCTTCGCTTGAATTCAAGCGAAGCCTTTTTTGTTTGATAAAATTTTGTTGGAAAAATTAATCTAAAACGGCGATTCGTCCCGTTCTTCGTCGTCGAAAACGATGCGGCGCTTGATTTTCGGCTCGCGCGGCGCGGCGTCGTCGTCCGGTCGTATTTCCTGCAAAAACGGATTTCCCTTTTCATCCTTTAATAAAATCTCGATGCGCCGCTCTGCCTGATTCAGTCTTTCCTGACACTCGCGCGAGAGCCGCACGCCGTCTTCAAAAAGCTTGAGACTTTCTTCCAAAGACAAATCGCCGTCTTCGAGCCGCCGCACGATTTTTTCCAGCTCGCTTAAAGTCGATTCAAAGGTTTGATTTTTCTGAGCCATAATTCAGTGGTCGGTGGTCAGCAGTCGGTGGTCAGCGGTCAGATTTATTCTTTATTCTGACCACCGGCTGCCGACCGCTGACCACTATTTAAAAAGGTCGTCGATTTTCTTCTTGATATTTTCCAATCCGGGCGCGTTCATTTTTTCGCTCGCCTTTTTCAAGCCCTCTTTCGTCGAGATTGCAATCAGTTCCTGCCCGATTGTTTCGGCGATGCGGCGGGCGAGCGCGTCGTCTTTGATAGCCACCACGCGCCACTTGTCGCCGTTGCGTTTCATCGTCAATTCAAACTGGCGCTCGGGAATTTTGCTCGTCACCGTCGCCGTGTCACCGTTCGGTTTAATGTCCAGATAATAGCCCGCGCCGATGGCGATTGCCCAGTACGGAATGCTCTCGAATTTATCGGTTTTTTCCTTAATCACGCGCGGAACCTCGGAGCGCGCGCGCTGTTTTATCGCCGGCATCAGCGGCGTCGAAAATTCTTTGACCTTCGACAGTTTTTCCGGCGGCAGATTTTTGCCGTATAACTCGGTCGCTTTGTCGGTCACCTGCGGCATAAAGCTATCGACTACCGCGTCCGTGTCAACCAATTCGTCAATCGCCTTCTGGTCGCCGCGCCGTCCGGCATCGACCAGCAGCGCCAGCGAATACTGCGGTGACGCCTTCACGCTCTGCCAGTAAAAATAACCGGCAAGCGCGCCGAAAAGCAGCAGCACCGCGAGCACAATCGCCGAAATTCCGAGGATTCGACCGCAGCCCGAACGTTTTTTCGGACTTTCAGAAACATTTGTTTCTCCGGCACTTTGAGAAACACCCGTGACTCCGGCTTTTTTGGAAACATTTTTACCGTCTGCCGTTTCACCCGCATCGGTTTGCTGTTCTTCTTCCTTTTCAGGCTCGCTCAAATTGACTACAAAGTGCGACATCAATCCTTCTCCGTTTCGATAACTCTGGCTTTCAGTTTGCCATCTGAAAGACGAATTTGCACGTGTTCGTTTTGCTTTATTTGGCTGACCGAGCTGATAATTTTCCGCGATTCGTTTTCCGTAATCGAATAGCCGCGCGCCAATACCGCGAGCGGCGAAAGCGCGTCGAGCGAAGCTACCTCGATTTTCAAATTCTCGCCTTTCCGGTCAATTAATTTTCGCGCGGCGGCGATTTGTCTTTCGCGCAAAACCGCCAGCCGAGTCTTCTTGTCATTAAGCTGCGACGCGAGTTTTATCGGCGCAAGACGCGATTTCACCGACTCGAAACGATTTTCCGCCTGCCGCAGTTTTGCTTTTAATGCATCGCCTATTTGCGCCGCGAAATCCTCCGTTTCATAACGCCAATCTTTAATTTTTTGCGGAAACTGTGTGAAAACCGGTGAAAGCGCCAACTCCTGCAAATCAGCCCGTGATTGCAGCAATTTGTAATCAACCAGTTGAAACAAATCCTGCGTGCGCTGGGCGACGAACGCTTCGATTTGATACTCCGATTCGGCGACGATTTCGGCTGCCGCCGAAGGCGTCGGCGCACGGCGGTCGGCGACCAAATCGGCAATCGTCCAGTCAATCTCGTGCCCGACTGCCGAGATTATCGGAATCTCGGACGCGCGAATCGTGCGCGCCAGACGTTCTTCGTTAAACGCCCACAAATCCTCCGCCGAACCGCCGCCGCGCCCGACAATTAAAACGTCGATTTTTTCCGCGGCGGGCGCTTTTTTGTTAAATTCGTTCGCCAGCAAAATCGCCTGCCGGATTTCTTCGCCCGCCATTTCGCCCTGCACGCGCGTCGGCACGAGAACGAGGCTGACCGATTTTGTGCGGCGCGACAAAACATTCAAAATATCGTGAAAAGCCGCGCCGTTCGGACTCGTCACAACGCCGACGCGGCGCGGGAAAAACGGCAGCGGGCGCTTTAAATCTTCATCAAAAAGCCGTTCCTTGCCGAGCTTTAATTTTATCTGCTCAAACGCCACTTTGAGCGCGCCTTCGCCGATTGGCTCCAGCGACTCGACCAGAATCTGGTATTCGCCTTTCGGCTCGTAAACGCTCAATTTTCCGCGCACGCGAACCTGCAGACCGTCGAACGGCTGAAAGCGGATTTTCCAGTTCGAGCCGCGATAACAAGCCGCTTTTAATTGCGAATCACCGTCATGCAGCGAAAAATACCAGTGACCGGAATTTGCCGCGACGAAATTGACGATTTCGCCTTCGAGCCAGACGGACGCGAACGACTTTTCGAGCGCCGCCTTGACCTGCGAATTAACTTCCGACACCGTCAAAGGTCGCCGCGTTTCGCCGTCGAAAAGTGATTGTAGAAGCTGTGATTTCATCAGGCAAAAGTAAAAACCGTCTGCTTTTGTTCAGAAAAATTAAACTCGTAGTTTGAAATAAAAAGCTCGCATCCTTTCTGGTTTGAGTCGGCGTTGACATTTCTCATGCCGTAGGTCAACTTCCAATCCGCAATTTTGGCAAACGAAAAAAGCTCGCGGATAAACGGCGAATCGTCATAAGTCAAAAGCCATCGATGCGGACAATTCCTTAAATTTTCAGCAAATCGTTGGTGGTCGAATGTTTTGTGCAAATTTCCGTTTTTGCCGTAGAGTGCGGAATTTGTCGCCGAAAAATAAGGCGGGTCAAGAAACAAAAAGACATTTTCACCGCGCGCAATTTTTTCGGAAGTCAGGCGCAAAATCGGCAGACTCGCAAACGATTTATCATCAATACTAACATTCTCCAGATTGGTGTAAAGCATCATTTTCAGCAATCCGTCTTTGATGTCGCCGACGCTCGGCAGTTTTGCACCTTTGCTGTGCTTTGATTCAATCAGAAATAGTTTTTCATCGATTATCAGAATCTCGTCAACCGTAAAAAAATACTTTCCGCCTGGATAATTTGTAATCGTAATTTTCGCCTTTGTTTGAGTCGCCGGAATTTCCTTTGGCTGAACCGTCAAAAACTCTCTCGCCTGTGCGGATTGGCTAGTTTTTTTTTATTTCCGAAAGGTTCTGTTTGACTTCGACGACCGAGCCGAGTTTGACGAAGGCGTTTTCGCGTTTGACTTTGACTTTCAGGCGCGGGCTGGCGGTCGTTTTACCGGTCGATTCGATTAAATCTGATTTAAAGGTCACGGAATAAGCCGTGCGAAGCTGAAGAACGATGTCGTCGTAGGCTTTTTGAATCTGGTTAAGCTGTGAAATCGGGTAATAAACGCCGCCGGAAATTTGCGCCAGCCGTTCGCCTTCGCCTTCCGCTTTCGTCGTCAATCCCATATATTTGGCGCGCAACGGGTCGATGCGCGCGTTTAAATCGGCGTTCGAGGCGGCAACGAGCGCCGACGGAACGTAAAGCGGATAAATGAGCGCGCCGCTTTCCTGAATCGCCCCTAAAAGCGAGTTGAACGGCAGAAACGAATGATTGTCGTCGCCGTCCGTCAGCACGACGATTGCGCTTCGTTCGCCGCGCAGCGGTCGCAGGGTGTCGGACAGAGTATAGGCGAGCGCGTCGTAATAAGACGTGCCGCCGCCGGCGTCAAACGTATCGAGACTCGTCGAAAGCTTGCCTTTGTCGGTCGTGAAAGTCGAGATTTGTTTCACGTCCTCGTTGAAAATGATAATCGCGAGGCGGTCGCGGCGGTCGGCGGTTTCGACAAACGCGCGCGCGGCTTTGCGGATAAAATCGACGTAATTTTCGACCGAGCCCGAAACGTCGAGCAGCAGAACCAGATTAAACGGCGCAGTCGTCGGTTCGACCGACAAAATCTCGCGCTCTTCGCCGCGTTCCAAAACCTGAAAATCATCCCGTTTCAAATCGGCGACGGCGCGGTTATTCAAATCCGTGACGCGGACTAAAACCTTTTTGACGTTTGAATTGACAAAGGTTTGATCCGCGTTTTTCTGCGTTAAGGTCGGCTCGAATTTGAGCGGCGGGAGGGTCGCGGCGTATTCGCCGAAATATTTCGGGCTGGCGCGGCGGATGGCTTCCATGAGCAGCGAATCGCCGCTCCGGATAATCGCTTTCGCGGCGTTCGTGAGCGGTCTTTCGCGCAAATCCGACGGCACTTCGTTCGGGTTGATGTTCAATAAAACAATGCCGCGCGCGGTCGAAAAACTCAAAACGTTTTGCCCGTCAGGGATTGGTACGTTCGGCTTCGGTTTCTGGTATTTCGTTTTGTCCTTTTTGTCCTTTTGCTTTTTGTCTTTTTCGTCCGCCGCCGGCTTTTCGTCACTTATTGTCTCTTCCGTATTGTCCGGCGTTTCTTCCTCGGCGCCGAATCTGCCCGCCGCGCTGAATTTCGATTTCGGCGTTTCCTTGTTTGCCCTGCCGCTCAGGACAAATTTCCCTGCCGATTTTTCCCTGACTTTCGCCAGCTCGACATCGCTCAAAAACCGCGGGCGCGAAGCCGTCCAGACAAAGTTGTAGGCGAGATTGTCGAGCGGCACGTCCGCCGCTATCGTGCCGGTTTCCGTGCGGACTTCGACCTTTGCAAAATCGCCCGAAACGCGAACTTCGCCGGCGTCGGTTTGAATTTTCAGATTTGTTCTTTCGGGCAAATTGAGCGATAAATCGATGCGTTTTTTCGGGTCGGCGGGCGCGACCTCGATAACGGTTTTGAAGTTTATAAAGGTGATTTTTAGGTCGCCGTCGGAAACCGGATTGGTCGAATTTGCGGTCAGAAAACTTTTGATTTCGCCCGGCGTCGCGTCTTCCGGCTTTTCCGCTACAGCATCGACGCGCCCGAAATTGTTGATGATTTCAATGTTTGCGCCCTTTGTTAAAGCCAAATTGCGCCTGAAGTTTTGCGCTTCCGCAGAAACTGCCGCCAAAATTACGGCAAATAAAATAAAACTGATTTTTGCGAAACGAATTTTCATCTCTTTTAAGTAGCCCAAACTTTAGCTTGTTTGCCGGCTCAACACAAACTAAAATTTGCGCTGCCGGTTACGTCTTGCCCGTCGTGATTCTGCCCGATTGATGCAGGCGATTCTGCACTCGCTGCTGCCATTTCGATTTTTGCTGCTCGTTGTCTTCAAATTGTTCGAGCAGATCCTGCATCGATTCGCCGCCCGCCTGCCGGGTTTTCATATAAAGCAGCGCCAGGATAATCGAAGAAAACGAGGCAACCAAAAGCTGCACCGGGAGCCAGAAAAGCTGAAACAGCGAACCCTGAATTGTTTCGATGACACGGCTTCGCATATCTTTGCCCTCATTGTTAAGACTGATTTTTTGACCGTTGCCGAAGTTTATATTTAACCTGCCTTTTCCTTTTTTCTCATCCGGATTGTCCGCATTTTCCGGCGCGACTTCCGTCTGTCCGGCAGTTTCTTCCGGGTTGTTTTTGGGCTGCGAAACAACCGGATGGGCTTTATTTTCAATCGCTTTTGTCGTCACGGCGACAATGAAAAAAATTGAGCCTGAAATAATTGCGGGGACGAGGAACATTAAAACCATCGCGGCAATCGTCGTCCGAATCGAACGCTTAACCAGCTCGAACGAGCGTTTCAGAGCCTTCCAGCCGCTCAGGTTTTCCATCATCACAATCGACGCGTAAAGCGACCAGATGACGGTCGCCACCAGAAAGCCGACGCCGAGCACCAATAATCCGAGATGTGTAAAAATAAAGTGAACAATGCCCGTCCAGGCAAAGGCTTTCCACTTTCTTCTGACCGCTTTAAGCGCCGGGCGAACGCGAACCGGACGAAGCGGAACAGCCAAATACTGCGCGACAATCCACGTCGTTGCGCCGATAATCAGACTGGTGCAGTAGGTTGCCAGAACATACATCAAAGTTTCCGTCAAACCGATTAAAATATTTGCCAAACTTTCGTCGATAACGGCGCTGAGCTTTAAGAAACTCAGTACAATCATCGTCAAAGTGAGCAAAATTACGGGCAGCAGAAAAAACGTCGTGACGCCTAAAAATTTCGGCAGATGTTCGCTGTAAATCACCAGCGAACGACGCAGCAGCGCGCTGATGCCTTCCGAGCGTGCGCGCAGACGGCTGGCAAAAGCTTCGGCGGTTTGCGGTCGCTCGTCCGCGTTTTTCGAGAGTGCTTCGTTAATAACGGCTTTCACCTTGCGCGGAATTTTTTTGCCGGTCAGCGGCGGCGGCGTGATTTCCTTGTGCGCTTCCATGACGTTTGTAAAATCGCCCTCGAACGGGGTTTTTCCGCCGAGCATCTGGTAGGCGATGACCGCCAATGAATAAATGTCCGAGCGCGCCGTCAATCTCTCGCCGCGGCATTGCTCGGGCGACATATAAAGCGGCGTGCCCAAAACCGCGCCGACGCGTGTCAGGTCGGCGGTCGAGGAAACTTTTATGGCTTTGTCCGTCCCGCCCGCCTCGGAAATCAGCCGCGTGCCCTCTTCTTTATCGATAATATGCGTCTGTTTGTTCGGCAGAATCGCCGTGCCGCCTTCCAAATCGATTTCTTTCGCGTCGAGAATCGCGGTTCCCTTTTCGGAAAAATCCGTGTCCGTGGCTGCCCTATTTCCGCCATCGACGGTTAAAATCGCGGTTCCCCTTTCGGAAATCAAAGTCGAGCTCCCGGAATTTTCGGCGACGGTCTGCGATTGCGCGCCTTCGGCGACGGTTTCGGTAAAGTCATTGGCGTTTGTCGGCATAACCGTGATATGAATGTCGCCTTCCGCCGGTTCTTCGCCGTGCTGGGCTTCGAGCTTGGCGATGCCGAAATCGAGAACCTTGACCGTGTAGCCGCCGCGCTGGTTTGGTTCGAGCCAGATGTTGTCGGGCTTCAAATCGCGATGAATTATCCCCTGGGCGTGCGCCGCGCCGACGGCTGAGCAAACCTGTTCGAGAATATCGAGCGACCACCCGAGCGGCAATTGCTTTTCTTCTTCGAGAATTTCGCCCAGCGTGCAGCCGTCCAGATATTCCATTACGAGATACGCCATTTCCGAGCAGGCGGAGTCTTTGGCGCGGCACGAGCCGAAATCCGTAACGTCAACGACGTTCGGGTGACGAAGTCGTCCGGCGGCGCGCGCTTCGCGTCGGAAACGCTCGACAAATTCGGCGCGCTTCATAAATTGCGGCGCGATTATCTTGAGCGCGACGGCGCGTTCCGTGCCGACGTGCGTCGCCAGATAAACCGTGCCCATGCCGCCTTTGCCGAGCTCGCGCTCGATTTTGTATTTGTCGTCGATTGTCTGTCCGATTATCATCCCGAAATTAATCCCGCTTTTCTGCAAACTCTACTCGCTTTTAAATACCGATTGCAAGTTTTTACGTCAGGGATACGGTTTTGGTTGTAAAAAATTGTAAACGTATAAAAAGCAAAAAGCACGCGGCTTTTATAATTCGCGTGCTTTCTATTTTAAGATTCTTTTTAAAATTTACCTACTTTGCCTTGCGAGGCTTTGAACGCGCCGCTTACGGTTTCGGTACAACCCGGCGCGCCGCTTGGTGTTTTTACCGACCGTTTTTTTCGGATTGACCGCGCTTATCAGAAAATTTGTGTAAGCTCATTTTGCACACCAATTCCAACTCCCGCTAAATTTCTGATAAAAGGAAGTTTAGGCGGACAAGGCAGAATTCCGAAAAACGAGTTTACACAAAAAATCGGACACCTCCCATTAGCCGGCTCCCTCATTTTATTGGAATCTTTGGTGGTCATTTTCGCTTCCGTCGATGCCGGTTTGCCGCTTTTGATTCTAATCACGCCGCTGCCGGTTTTAAGAATGACGCTGCACGTCGTCTCGCCCGTGCCGATTTGCGCCGAGAGGCTCTGTTCTTTTTTCAGAATATTTTGCAGCGGAATTTCCGAGGCAAACGCGCCAAAACCGAACGTCGCGTTGATTTTACACCCGGAAGTCGGCGGAATGATTAACCCGATCGAGCCGTTCTGCGTCGAAAAAGTATATTGTCCACCGTCTAGAAGCTCGCCGTCAAAGCTTGTCGAACCGCTGATTGAACCGGTTTCGACCTGCCGGTGCTCGACCGCTTTGAGCACGATTCTGCCGCTGTTCGTTTTCGCTTTAAACGTGTCGCCGATTTCGCTCGGCGCGACTTCGAGCGCGATGATATTGCCTTCCGTGTTGTTCAAAACCACCTGACCGCCGCTCTTTTCGACCGTCAAATCACCGCGATAAGTCGTCGCGTCAACGCCGTTGGCGATGTTGTTCAGATAAATTCCGCCGCTCAGGGTTTTGACCGAAACCCGTGCGAGCGAATCGATTTTGACTTCGCTTTCGCCGCTGTCGAGCTTGATGTTCGTATTGCGCGGCACATCCAGTTCAATTTCGCTGCCCGACAGACATTCTTCCGGCTTGATTTCCTTATTTTTCTTCGGGTCGAACCCGAGAACGGCAATCCACACCGGCTTTTTATTTTTCGGATTCTCCTGGACGACCTTAAATCCGACCTGGCTTCCGTCCGCGACATACGCGCGGACTTCGTCGCGGTCCCAGCCATTGATGCGCACGTTGCCTGCACTGACGCACAAGGACACGGTGATTTTCGATTCGGTCGCGATGGATTTTTCGGCGGGCGTGTCGGCTTCGTTGACGACGACTCTTTTCGTTTCAGGCGGCGGAGTCGGCAGCGGACGCGGCGTTGCAACCACCGGCGGCGTGACGGTT
Organism: Pyrinomonadaceae bacterium; assembly: GCA_036403375.1. GTDB lineage: Bacteria > Acidobacteriota > Blastocatellia > Pyrinomonadales > Pyrinomonadaceae > JAFDVJ01. Next base: position 37,917 of record DASWRC010000152.1, on the reverse strand, counting down.
GTCGGCAGCGGCGTTTTCGGTTTCGTCGTCGGAAAGGTTTTTTTCGGTTTCGGAGTTTGCTGCGCCGGCGCGGACTGGAAACTCAAAAGACACAGTGCGGCGAATAAAAAGGTGCGAAACTTTCCGTTTGAGTTCGCTAAATCGAGAATCATCTTAAACTTTTTCATTCAAATAAAAGCCTGTTTAGCGCGACAAACTCGCCATCAGCTCGCCTCTCTGCGTCACGGAATTAAGCAATTCGATTTTGTTCTGGTAAGAAGAAAAAAGAATCTGCCTGGCGTCCTGGTTTTTCGGGTTTTTCTTAACTTCCTTCTTCATCTTGTTAATCGTATCGTTGACGACCGCCAGGTCTTTCTCGTACGAAAAACGCGCCGACGGTTTTAAAACTTCATCCTTATTTTGATTAACCGTTTGTTCGAGCTTCGCAATCGTGTTGACGTAGTTTTCTTCGCCCGCTAAAAATTGCGGTGCTGCCGGTTGAGGCTGCGGCGGAAAATCGTTTTTCGGCGTCGGATTTTTTTCTGCCGAGCGGCGATTCGGCTCTACGAAATCTGCTTTATCAATCCGATACTCCGGCGTCGTTTTAGGTCTTGAGTTATTAGCTTTCAACGGAGTTTCGGCTGGCGGAACATCAACTTTCGGATTATCAATCTGCGCGGTCGTCGAAAAGTTCTCAATATTCGGAACATTCTTATTAGCATTGGCAACATCTTTTGATGTGGAATCGTTTTTCACAACGATTAAAACCGACACGACGCTGACAATTAAAAGCAGACTTCCGAACGCGATAACGTGCGGATTGGTCAAACTAAAACCCGAAACTAATCCCAAAATATATTGCCAAAAACTTCTTTTGCGGTGCTGGATTTCGATTGAGTCGTTGATTTTCGTCCACAGACGCTGCGTCGGAACGAGCGTGTTAAATTCCTGTTCGAGTGCGGCAAAGGCAAACGCCGTTTCTTCTTCGACTTCCGCGAGCATAATGGCGCACGGGTCGCAATCGACCAGATGGCGCGCGACCGCTTGCGACAATTCCTGTGAAAGTTCATTGTCTAAAAAGGCTTGCAGAGTTCCTTCGTCAAAACATTTATCCATCATTGTATCTCTCTCCCGATTTTGCCGTACAAACGAACAAATTCTTTTCGCGCCCGCGCAACGTATTGACCGATGCTCGTTTCATTAAGCGAAAGACTCTCGGCGATTTCCTTGTAAGAAAGTCCCTGTTGTTTCAAAATCAGACAGCTTCTCAAAGGTTCTTTAATCTTGTTCAACGCGCGATTTATCTCGCTCGTCGATTCTCGCTGTTCGTAATCGGTTTCAACCGAATAGATGCTTACTTCCGCTGATTCTTTGACGTAATTTTCTTCGCGCGTGTTTGCCCGAATATTTCCGCGAATCGTATTTCTCGCAACATTTATCGCCACGCGAATCAGCCACGGACGCAGCATTTCCGCATCCGCTATCGAATCGATATTGTGATACAGGCGCAGGAAAACTTCCTGCGTGACATCTTCCGCCAAGCCGGCATCCTGCACGACTGAGCGCGCCGCCCGAAAGACAGTCCGATGATGAAGCGTGAATGCTTCGTCAAAAACAATATTTTCTTTCTGAGCTGCCGCCGTGTGCTCGGACATCACGTCCACAAATATTTCCGCGCCTTCGTTCATTTTCAGCATCTATACGTGCTTTCTAAACTTAAAACACCACTAGGCTCAATTTTGTGACAAAAATTTTTATCACAATCCTTTCTACCATATAACGCGTATTTTTTATAATTTTTGTCCCAATTTTGTGGATCGCCTTCTAAAAACTTAAAACGTTCAATTTTTGAACGATTTCAGGCGAAAAACCGCTTTCGCTTTGGGTGGTGATTAGAAACGTGTGACTTTTATCGCGCTCGTCGGCGATTTCGCCTAAAGATTCTTCAAAATCGGCGTTTTCAAACTTTTCGACGAATTTCGGCTGAACCGTAGCGAGGCGTTTCAGGCATTCGTAGAGATGTTCGCGACCGATGCCGAACTCGCCTTTCGCGCCGTCGATGATGAGGCGGATTTCGGCTTGTTCCTCGGTGAAATGCGACAAAAACGAAGCCGTTTTGCTGACGCCCGATTCAAAACGCGCTTCGGCGGGCGAAAGATTCGCGCCTTTTCGTTCATCATCCATTCGCTCGCGGAGCGGTTTTTTCTTTTCTTCGGGGATTTTCCTGAGCCGCGAATCGAAAAAAATCGTCACGCGCTTATCGTCCTCCGCCGAAAATTCGCGGACGATTAAACGGCGTGTGCGCGCCGTCGCTTTCCAATCGACGCGGCGCAAATCGTCCATCGGCTGATAATCGCGAAGGGCGAGCAAATCCTGTCCGGTGCCGCGTTTGTTGGCGACGAGCTTGCCGACTTCGAGCGGCAAATCCTCTAATTCTTTTTCAATCGAAATAAGGCGCGGAAAAATCGTAATCTCGGCTTCCTGCGCCGAAAGACGGCGGCGATGGCGGAAAAAGCCGAACGGAAAGCGCGTCGAAAGCTCGAAATCCTTAATCACGAACCGACCGCGCCGCGGAAAAACGTGCTCCGCCTTGTTTTCAATCTCACCGCGCCGCGGAACGAACACGAAATAATCGAGCGTGTGTTTGACGACCGGCGGGCGCATCAGCTTTTCCGCCCATTTTGCCGGCAGAAGTTCTTTTATTTCATCCGCCAGAATAGATTTTTCGCGGTCGCGCCCGCGCACCTGTGTGACGACGGAAAAGGTCGGGAAAAGCCATTTGCGGTTATGGAGGCTAACGAGAATCGGCGTCGGCTCACCGGCAAAAATAGTTTCGGGAAAACGCATTTTGACGTCCAGTTTTTTCAGACACGCGCTGCCGGCGAAAAACCCGACCACAAGCGACGACGAGAGAAACGACAGCACGAGAAAAAGCAGATTGTTGCCCGTGTTCCACGCCGAAAAGCCGACAATTACAATCAAGCCTAAAATCACCGCGCCGCCGAGGGTCAGCTCGAACGGCAGATTCATCTGCGAGGCTTCGGCGCTCGCGTTGCGCGCCAGCGGCGGCACGACGAAAATCAATATTAACAAAACAAAAATCAGCGAAATTCCGGCGGCAATGCCCGCCAGTTGAGGATTTCCCGAATGATGCGCCCAGAGCGTAAAAATCGCCAGTCCAAGCCCGCCGATAACAACCAGCATACCGAGCAGCGCATTGCGAAAATCGCGCAGACTGAATATTTGGCTGAGAACTTTTAGATTCATTGTTTTTATGCACCGCCCGCGGGACACAAAGGGGACGCAGAGTTTTAATAATAATTTTCTGTGTCCTCTGCGGTGCAAATCTTTCTAAACCGGGACGCTTGTTTTCTGCAAAATCTCCTGCAGGAGCTGTTCGGCTTCGCGGGTTTTGTGTTTGAGATTGGTCGCGCGCGAATTGACGATGAGGCGATGCGCGAAAACGGGCAGAACAAGTCGTTTGATGTCGTCGGCGATGCAGAAATCGCGTCCTTCGATAAGCGCTAGAGCCTGCGCCGAACGAAAAAGCGCGAGCGTCCCGCGCGGGCTGATGCCGAGCTCGATTGTCTCAATAGCCCGTGTTTGCTCGACGATTGACAACAGATATTCGACCAGCGCGTCGTCAACACGGACTTCCGCCACCAATCTTTGCAGCGCCGTGACGTCTGCTTCGCTCATCACGGCGCGCACGAATTCGAGCGGATTCGCGCGCTCGCGGTCGCGCAAAATGTTGCGCTCGTCCGATTTGCTCGGATACCCGACGTGCAGGCGCAGCATAAAACGGTCGAGCTGCGATTCCGGGAGCGGATACGTCCCGTGATGTTCCGCCGGATTCTGCGTCGCGATGACCATAAACGGCGCCGGCAGAGAGCGCGAAATGCCTTCGACCGTCACCTGTTCCTCAGCCATCGCTTCAAGAAGCGCGGATTGAGTTTTCGGCGTCGCGCGGTTGATTTCGTCCGCCAAAACGATATTCGCGAAAATCGGTCCGGCTTTCCATTCAAAATTGCCCGTCTGCTGGTTAAAAATCGAAAGCCCGATAACGTCCGACGGCAAAAGGTCGGACGTAAACTGCACGCGCTGAAACGTCAAATCGAGCGCGCGCGAAAGCGCGTTGGCAAGCGTCGTTTTACCGATGCCGGGAACGTCCTCAATCAGCAGATGACCTTTCGCGAGCAGCGCGACGAGCGCTAATTTGACGGTTTCCGACTTGCCTTTGATGACGCGCTCGACCGCACCCTGCAGGCGCTGTATCTTTTCGCTCGCGTCAAAGGCGCGGGCAACCGGTTTTGAGGCGGTTTCGGTTTCTTTCGTAATCCAATCTCTCATCTCGTTTGTTTGAAAAACAGACATGCAAATCCATTTTACAGGATTTGATGCATTTCGCGCATAAAAAAGTTTTACTTCAATTTATTAGACTTTGTTTCACAGGAAAAAGTTCCGCAAATTTTGCAACTTCAAAAATATTGATTCGTGTAAGCCGGCGATGAAGAAAAATTCCGCGATTGATTTCTACTTAAAAGTTATTGCCTGGATTTTCTTCTGTCTGAGTTTAGCCGGAATTCATAACCATATAAAAATAAATTCCAGGGCAGTCGTAAATGAAAGCGCGGCGGCTCAAACGATTCAAACGCTTTGTATATTGCAAACGCAATTCGCTCAGAAACATCGCGGAAAATACGCATCGACTTTTGGCGAGCTAATTAAAACCGGAGCTTTAGACGAAAAATTCGATGGTCAAAATCCGCTTGTCAACGGCTACGTTTTTGAGATGAAAGTTACCGAACCGACAAGCGAAACGCCGCCGTTTTATTCGATTACAGCTGACCCATTGGTTTCCGAAGGGTTTATTTTCAATAAAACCGGAGAATTTCATTTTTATTACGATTCGACGCTCGGAGTGGTAAAAGTCACCGAACAAAACCGGCAGGCAAACCCGGACGACGCTTCGTTTTAAATTGAAAAGATGCCGGTATTTTTTTTTAAGACGCTCCCGGCAGATGAAAGATACGTTCCGCAGTTTGAAAGACGGCTTTAGCAAGTGAAAGATGCCTTCCGCAGTTTGAAAGATGGTCATCGCAGATGAAAGACGCTCTTATCAGGCTGATAGACGCTCTTATCACGTTGAAAGATGCTCATATCGCCCGAAAGATGCTTTTAGCAATTCAAATTTTCAATCCGTTTTTGTTTTATGATATAAATTGTTAAGCAAAAAATTATTTGCAACCTTTCGCCCAAAAGTTCGTGAAAAGGTTCGGAGGCAAATCACTAAAGAACAAATATGAAGAATTTACGCCGAATTTATAGAAATCAAGCCGGTTTTAACCTTATCGAGCTGATGATTGTTATCGCGATTATCGCGCTGCTGATTGGCGTCGGGGTGCCCGCGTGGCAGGCGATGGTGAGAAGCGGCAACGAAACCGCCGCCGCGCAGACGATTCAATCAATCCGTACCTGCCAGAGCAGTTATTCCGGCAAAAACAGAGGAAAATTCGCGAGCTTTGCCGATCTCGTCAAAAGCGGCTGCCTTGACGGCGACAAATTCAATTCGGAGCAGCCCGTTATCAGCGGCTACATTTTTTCACAGAAAGTCGAAGAACAGTCGGGCACGAGACCCTCGTTTTTCGCTTTGAACGTTGACCCGCAGGTCGGCGAAGGCATCCAGGCGACCGGCAATCGACATTTTTATTTTGATTCGACGCTCGGTGCGGTTAAAGTAACGGACGAAAATCGCCCGGCAAAAGCCGACGACCAATCGTTCTAGGGCGTAAAGCTTAAAAAGCCGACTTAGCTCAGTGGTAGAGCACTCGCTTCACACGCGATAGGTCACAAGTTCAAATCTTGTAGTCGGCACCAAAATCAAACGAGAAAAAGAGGCATTTTTGGTAATGCCTCTTTTTTTGTTGGTTTAGTTCTTTTGAAATCAGCAAGGTATGACTACTAACGTGTGGCAAGACTTTTTGCGGGAAATAATCCTTTTTCCGTTTTGACCTTTTCCGGTTTCGCCTTCGGTTCCGGCGTCGACGGCGGCGCGTGATGCGTCACCATTACCGGCAGAACTGAAATCATTCCCATAAAAATCATTCCGAAAGTGACGAAACCGAAAACAACGAGCGTCATCCGTGTGAAATTTTCAGTCACCAGAAGCAGTACGGCGAGCGCCGCTATTATTGCCCAAAGCATTCCGTAAATTTTCAACATTTCCAATATCTCCTCAAAAAATTCTTTGTTCGCCCTTGAAAAGCGAATCGCTGCAATCTTATTTTGCAAGCGTCGTACCACACGCGAAACCCTTATGTTTTTTGAGTTTCAAAAAAAACGGCACGCTTGTTTTTTCGCGCCCCCAACCGGGAAACGCGAAAAATTCCGCAGACCCGCAAAAACAACGCGAACCGGCGACAATTGCTGTTTCCGGTTCACGTGTTTGTTGAGGCTTTTTATCAGTTTTTTTTGTTTCGCTACCGGTTGGTTTCGGAGAGTTTTTTTGAAGAAAGAAATTATTAATACCTAATTTGTTTTGCGGCGGTGATTTGGCGGCGTTCACCCCTGATATCGCCGCCGAATCGCCGTCGACGCAAGCACGGAAAATATTTTTTCCGGCTCGAATCTCGAGTCTGTCGATTGAATAATTACGAAAGCTCTTTAATTGAAAGAAACTTTCGCCCCGTTAAATTGTCAAAACCGACGCGCGATGGGAAAATCGCTCGAACCGGTCACGCAATTCTCAAACAGCAAGGCGCATTCCATTCTTCAAGATGTTTGATTTATTAGCTTTTAAAGATTTCGCGCGCGAAAATTTTCGCAACCGAATGTTTCCAACCGCGAAAAAACGCGCGGATTTCGTCAGTTGCCGCGATTAAAACCTTGTCAATAAATCGTCGATTTCCGCTTTTTTTCCTGCTCGGAGAATTCTTTTCCGGCGCCCGCGCGCTCGATTGTCGAGCGTCCCGTCAGCATTCGCGGCTTGAAGCGGTAGACGACCTCGATATTTTCGCGCACCCAGTTGTCCACCCATCGAACGCTGACCGCCGGCGTCAGCGCCGGGTTCGACTTTAAGATAAATTCAAGCGCGTTCGTGTTCTTCGGGGTTCGTAATCTGCACGGCTTCGCCGGTCGCGATGACGCTTTGCCAGTTCTTTTCGCTTTTCACATCTTCAGTTTGCAGACAGATTTCCGGGTTGTCCTTGATAATCTCGGTCTTTTTGCCTTCGGTCGTGTAGATATAGATATAGGGCTCGTCATAGGCATAATGAATCGGCACGACGTACGGGTGATTGCCGCGTGTCATTCCGAGATGCCCGTAACCGACGCGCTTTGAAACTTCTTTTATTTGACCGTTATTCATCTCTTCGATTGAAATCATACTGTCTCTCCTCTGCCCGTATATAAACATTCGCCGCCTCACCAGCGAGAGCCTCCGGCAGATAACTTTCGCAAGAATTGTGCCGCGAAACTTTCGGCAGGCGTATGAAAATTTTAATAGCCGCCGGCAGCCCAAAAGCAATCGAAGGGTTCGGTTGAGGATTTGGAATAAGTGAGAGGTAAGTTCTTACCTCTCACCTTTTACTTATTCCTTGTTCCAGAAAGATTTTCTCTAAACTCTTTCCTAAAATTTGCTCTATTTAGCAGCGATGCCCTGCATTCCGAACGGCAGCCCGCCGTCGTCGTCAATCAGCGTCAGCGTTCCGTCCTTTTCCAACGCAAAGGCGTGAACCATCTGTCTGCCGTTGTCAGCAACATAAAGGTAATGACCGTTGACGCTGAGCGCCGAATCAATCGGCGCGCTGCCGGCTCCGGTGCTGCCCGCAACGGCGCGCGCCAATTCGAGCGTGCCGTCATCGTTAATGTAGTAGCTCGAAATCGTGCCGCTTCCGGTGTTTGAAATGTAGGCGTATTTTCCGCTATTGCCAATGACAACCCAGCAGGAAGCCGTTTGACCGTTCGGAATCGAACCGCTGACGACGCTCAAAATACCGTCGGCGAACGAAGCCTCGTAGGACGAAACTTTGCCTTGTCCGGGCATTATGGCGAAAGCTTCGGAGACGACTAAATAGCCGTCGTCGTTAAACGCAAAACCGAACGGCGTCAATCCGCTTGAAGGATTCGCAACCGGCGCGCCGGGCAATCCTTTTTCGCTGACTGTGTAGGTGTCGAGACGATTTCCCATTTTTTCGGTGACGACCAGAATACTACCGTCGGGACTGAAACCGACCTCAGCCGGGTCAGCCGACGAGCCGCCGACGAGCGGTCGCGTCGAGCCTTCAATCGGCGTTAATGTTCCGTCATCGCCGATTGTAAACCCCGTAATGTTCGGAGTACCGCCTTCGTTCAAAACATACAGAAGGTCGTCATAAACGGTTAAGCTAATCGGACGAATCCCTCCCGAAGCGACCTTATCAACCAGCGTCAGAGAGCTTTTCCCGACTCGCAAAACCGAAATTTCGTTACTTCCGGCATTAACCGCAAACAACAAGTTATCGCGCAGAACGAGCGAGCCTTGCGACGCCAGCGGGTCAACCGGCGGGTCGGGCGGAATGGCGACCGGATTCCCTGCGCCGCCGGTCGGAAAAGTTCCCGCCGGCGTCAATGTTCCGTCCTTGTTATTACGATTAAAAACCGCAATCGAATTTTGAACCTGATTTGTCAAAACATACACCGCGCCGGAATTAAAGTTGGTGGACAAACCGAGTCCGCCTTTTTGCGCCGTCGCGGGAAAAGCGGTCAGCAGGACAATGCTGACGACTGCTGCAATATTCCCTAATTTTTTGAACATCCTTCCCCCTTTGGTTAAATTGAAATTGATATGGTCGTCCCTGACAAAATTTATTAATTTACATTACACGAGACGCTATCGCGCATATTACAGGTTAGGTGATGTTTTTGTTTGTAACTTTGGTGACAAAGATAAAAAAATTTCTGACCTTTTTAACTATCCCGGGTGTTTTTGAGAATTTCGGCGAGAAGTTTCAGCAGACTTTCCGCCGTGTAGGGTTTCGACAAAAAGGCGTTGACGTTCAGGTTTTGAAGTTCCGCCGTCTGCTCGGAGTTCATTAAACCGCTCATCGCGACGATGTTTGCCTGCGGGTCGATTTTGCGAACCGCGCGAATCAGCGCCGTGCCATCCATAAACGGCATCGCGATGTCGGTTAAAATCAGCGAGATTTCGTCTTTTCGCTGGGCGTAAATCGCCATCGCGTCCGTGCCGTCGACCGCCGTCACGACCTTGTAATCGAATTTTTCGAGCGTCGCACGCGCAATTTCACGAATATTGTCCTCGTCGTCAACCACCAGAATAAGCTCGCCCGCGCCGCGCGGGAACGCACCGCGCGGGGCGATTTTTCGCGAATCCTCGCCCATCGTCACAGTCGGAATATAAACCGAAAACTTCGTGCCTCTGCCGATGTCGCTGTAAACGTTGATAAATCCGCCGTGGCTGCGAACAATCGTCAGCGCGGTCGCTAAGCCCAGACCGGTGCCTTTACCTATCTCCTTGGTCGTGAAAAACGGGTCGAAAATACGTTCCTGGATATCCGGCGGAATGCCGGCGCCGGTGTCGGAAACCGAAATCATCAGGTATTCCCCCGGTTTGGCGTCCAGATGAACGCGCGCGTAGTTTTCGTCTAACGTGATGTTTTCCGCCGTGATGGTCAAAACGCCGCCTACCGGCATCGCGTCGCGGGCATTAATTGAAAGGTTCATCAAAACCTGATTAATTTGCGTCGGGTCCGCCTTGATAATCCATAAATCGGGTTCAAGCCGGCTTCTGACGGTGATGGATTTCGGCAGCGTCTGTTTCAAAATTTTGACCAAATCCTTGATGATGTGCTTGACCTGCACGATGATGCGCTCGCCTTCCATGCCGCGCGCGAAAGTGAGAACCTGTTTGACCAAATCAGCGCCGCGCTCGGCGTTTTCGCGGATAATCGCGAGCCAGCGCTGCGTTTCACGGTCGAAATCATTAAGCTGAAGCATCTCGGTCGCCATCAGAATCGGCGCGAGGATATTGTTGAAATCGTGCGCGATGCCGCCCGCCAGAGTGCCGATTGATTCCATTCGCTGCGCGCGCAGAAGCTGGTTTTCGATACGCTTTTGTTCCGTTATGTCGTAACGAATCGCGGCATACTGATACGGTTTCCCGCGCTCGTTAAGAAACGGCACGATTGTCGTATCAACCCAGTAAATCGTGCCGTCTTTGGCACGATTGCGGATTTCGCCGCGCCAGACTTTGCCGTTTGAAATCGTCGCCCAGATGTTGCGGATAAATTCCTTCGGGTGATAGGCGGAATTGACGATGCGGTGGTCCTGCCCGATGAGTTCTTCGCGCGTGTATTTCGAGATTTCGCAGAATTTGTCGTTCACATAAGTTATTTTTCCGGTCTGGTCGGTGATGGCGACGATTGCCGATTCGTCCAGCGCAAACTTGATGTCCGATAATTCTTTGAGCAGCCCGCGATTTTCGGCGGTCAGCTTTTTGCCGTTTTTGACGGGTTTTGGTTGAGTCATTTATTCTGCCGAATCTTCCTTGTAATCGCCTGATTTTTTCAACTTGTATCGAAGCTGGTCTCGTGAGATGTGCAAAAGCTGTGCCGCCCGCGTCAAATTGCCGCCGGTGCGCTCAATTGCTTGTTTTGCAAGCTCGGCTTCGACCGCGTCGAGTGCGACGCCTTCCGCCGGCAACGTGAATCCCGCGGAATTTTTTGCGCTGGTTGTAGTATTAATTCCCGCCGCGTGCCCGATGCTTTGCAATAAATCCTGCGGCAGAAACGTGGTCGTCACCCACTCGCCGTCTTCCAAAATTGAAGCGCGCTCGATGACGTTGCGCAGCTCGCGAACGTTTCCCGTCCAGCCGTAATGCGTAAAAATCTGCGAGGTTTCTTTCGACAAACCTTTTAATTGAAGCCCGCGCCGCTTGAGATTGGCGCGTTCGATGTAATGTTTGGCGAGCAGCAGAACGTCATCGCCGCGCACCCGCAACGGCGGAATGTCGATCTGTATAACCGATAAACGGTAATACAAATCGAGCCGGAATGCGCCCGCTTCCGATTCCCTTTTCAAGTCGCGGTTGGAGGCGGCGACGATGCGCGTGTCGAAATGAATATCGCGCAGTCCGCCGACGCGCCGGAACTTGCTTTCTTCCAGAACGCGCAGGAGTTTTGCCTGAAGTCCGAGCTCAAGCTCGCCGATTTCATCCAGGAAAATCGTGCCGCCGTGCGCCTGCTCCAATAAACCTTCCTTGCGCGCTTTCGCGTCCGTGAAAGCGCCTTTTTCGTAGCCGAAAAGTTCGGATTCAATCAAATTCGCCGGCAGCGCGGCGCAGTTTATCGCGAGATAAGGCGCGGTGCGGCGTTCCGAAGCATAATGCACCGCGCGGGCGAACAAATCTTTGCCCGTGCCGGTTTCGCCTTGCAGCAGGATAGCCATCACGTCCGATTCGGCGACCCGGCGCGCTAATTCGATGGAGTTTTTTATCGCCGCCGATTCGCCGATGATATTCGCAAACCCGAAATCGGGCTTGCTTTGCCGTGCCTGTTTGACTTCGCGGCGAAGCTGCCGCGTTTCGAGCGCGTTGCGCAGCGTGACGCGCAGTTCTTCGAGTCGAATCGGCTTGCCGATAAAATCGTGCGCGCCGCCGCGCAGCGCCGCAATCGTGTTTTCGTACGTCTCGTTGCCCGTTATCATGACGGCAATCGTATCGGGGAATTTTTCCTTGATTTCGCTTAAAACATCAAGCCCCGAACCGTCGGGCAAATCAATGTCGAGCAAAACCACGCTCGGTTCTTCGCGCTCAAAAACGGCGTGCGCTTCCGCGATGGTTCCCGCCTCGAACGCCTCGTAACTCCACGAACGCAGAGCTTCGCCGAGCGCCATGCGCACAAAACGCTCGTCATCGACAATTAAGATTTTTTCTTTAGGTGCCTGCACTTTTTTAAAGGATTTCCGGAATAGAATATAAAAAAAATTTTATTATCGACGGTAGAGTTTACATCCGAATAATAAAAGATATGCAAGTAATGTAAATTATTCGCGCAAAATAAACAATTCCGACGTTTTCAAACAAAAAAAAAGACAGCTTCGATTAAAAGCTGCCTGTTTTGTTTCCCTGGAGATTGTCCGAAGACGGGTCAAACAACACCGATTTCCGATTTATTTGCGCCGACGAAAATTATCGACGGTTTTTTCGGACGATTCGTGTTGTTATTGTCACGCGGTTTATCGGGCGGTCTATTCTTATCGGGCGCCGGAATCGTCGGCGGGTCTTTCGGCGGGCGATTTTTATTATCGTCCTGACGCTGCGCCATCGCCGTCAACGAAAAGCCGATGATGAAGATTGCCATAAATATTAATTGTCTTAAAACTCTCATCATGCTCAAATTACCTCTTTCCTTTCAACTTCGGGGGCATTTTCGGGGAAAGATGCCGTTATTATGGTTGCAAGCCTGGTGCCACACGCCGTTTAGACGCATTTATTACGGATTTTGTCCAAATTCCTTTACACAACTTTACGTTTTCCGTACTTTTTATACGAAATAGTGAACGAAAGTGTTTAATTACGAATTATTTTTCCATAACTTTTTTAAGGTGAAGATTTATGACAGTATTATAACTTACAGGGTTTGAAATTATGAATGATAGATTACAACCGCTGCTGGTGCTGGCGGCGACCGTCGGAATGATTATTTTTAACTATTTCGCGGCGACCGGATTTGCCGGCGGCGTCGCGACGAACGTCGTTTCCGACAACTATCCGACCGCCATCACGCCGGCGGGCTGGGCTTTTTCAATCTGGGGCTTGATTTACGCGGGCTGCCTCGCGTTCAGCATTTACCAGATTCTGCCGTCGCAGCTCGAACGATTTCGCCCGGTTCGCCGCCCTTACATTTTAAGCTGCGCGGCAAACTGCGCGTGGCTTTATTTCTGGAGCCGCGAAATGGCGGCGGTTTGCGTCGGCGTGATTTTGATTCTGCTCGCCGCGCTCGCCTTTATCAACGTCAAGTTCAAAAAAACCGGGACGAGCGGCGAATACTGGTTTGCCAAAGTCCCTTTCGGCATCTATTTCGGCTGGGTAACCGCCGCCACGATTCTAAACGCGACTATCGCGCTCGTTTATCACGGCGTTAAAGTTTCCGATTCGACCGCCGTGACACTCGGCGCCGGTTTACTTTTAATCGCGGCGGCGCTCGGCGTAATTATTCGCCTGAAACTGACGAATTATTTCTACCCGCTCGCAATCGCGTGGGCGTTAACGGCAATCGCCGTCAAACAAAGCCCCAAAACGCTGATTGTCGCGGCAGCCGCGGTCGGCGTTATCGCGTGCCTGATTGCCGCCGTCAGTTTCGTCATGACGATGCCGTCATCCGACGACAGGGCAGAAACCCGCGCGTGAGCAAGGGTGGGAATCTTTTGAATGATGAATAACGGGAAAATCTGCATCTCGGTCTGCGCCGAAACCGCCGACCAGCTTATCGAACAAATCAAACAAGCTGCCGACTCGGCAGACGTGATTGAGATTCGCTTTGATTGTTTGAAAAAGATAGAAACCGACAAACTTTGGAGTAGGATCAAGCAATTCAGAAAACAATTTGACGGAAAACTTTTAGCAACATTTCGACCCCGAAATAAAGGACAAGGCGGGAATCGCGAGTTAAGCTCTAAAGAAAGATTTGAATTTTGGCGCGATTCGGCGGTTGATGAATTTATTGATTGGGCAGATGTTGAATTCGATTTTGATTTTCAACACTCCAAAGGCTATTTAAGGGCTGTTTATAAAAGGTTTATTTGGTCTTTTCACGCTTTTGGAGTCGTTCCTAATGATTATAATTTGAATTTAATATTAAAAAAACTTTCTGATTTAACTGCTGACAAACAATCGGGAAATGATTCGGATGTTCTGAAAATTGCAATTCGAACAGATGATATTACCGATACGATTTCGATTTGGAAACTTCTCGAACGCGCAAAAGCGGAAAATAGACAAATCATTCCCATCGCGATGGGCGAATCGGGAAAATGGACGCGGATTCTGGGCTTGGCACACGGCGCTTTTATGACTTACGCGGCGCTCGGCGCAGGACAGGAAACCGCTCCCGGACAGGTTTCGGCGCGCGATTTAATCGAGGTTTACCGCGCTAAAGAATTGGACGAAAACACGGAAGTTTACGGCATCTTAGGCAGCAACACGAGCGTTTCGATGTCGCCCTACATTCACAACACGGCGTTTAAGCATCATGGTTTAAATGCGGTTTTCGTGCCGCTGCAAGTTCACGATTTGGATGAATTCATGCGCCGGATGGTGAAGCCCTCGACGCGCGAAATCGAGCTTAATTTCAAAGGCTTTTCCGTCACGATTCCGCACAAACAGGCGATTATCAAGCATCTCGACTTCGTGGACGAAACCGCCGCCAAAATCGGCGCGGTCAACACCGTCAAAATCATCGACGGCAAGCTTTACGGCTACAACACCGACGCGCCCGGTTTTATCGAGCCGCTGCTGAATTCCTACGGCAATTTGAGCGGCGCACGCGTTGCCGTTCTCGGCGCGGGCGGCGCGGCGCGCGCCTGCATCTACGCGCTTCAGACGGCGGGCGCAGAGGTGACGATTTTCGCCCGCGATTTAACGAAAGCAAAAGGCTTGGCAGAAGATTTCGGCGTTAATTTCGACGAATTTCCAATCGCAAATCGCAAATCGCAAATCGCAAGTCACGACATTCTCGTCAACACGACGCCGCTCGGAATGAAAGGCAAAGCCGAAGGCGAAACGCCTGTCTCGGCGGAACAATTAAAAGGCTTGCGACTCGTTTACGACCTGGTTTACGTTCCGTTTCAAACGCCGCTGATGACCGAAGCCGACCTGGCGGAAGTGCCGAAAATCGGCGGACTCGCGATGCTTATCGCACAAGCCGGCGAGCAGCAAAAAATCTGGACCGGACTCGCCGCGCCGATGAAGGAAATGAGCCGGGCGGCTTTGAAGAGATTAGGTTAAACCAAGTGGTAAATATTCGACGCGATTTTCATATTCATTTTCGTCGCTACAAGTAATAATGATTTCCAATTCGTTAATGACATCGCCAATCGGCATATTGGAAGGAATCAAAATAACTCCGAAAATGTTTTCGCCATTTGATATTTTTTCATAAGCAAACGCCGGAAAAGTTTCAAAATCGTGTGTAAAAATCACGCGCTTTAATTCAAATGCCAACTCCGAAAGTTTCGGGTCTGTTTCATCTTGTTTACCAAGCGATTGTGTTGTTTCAAAATCAAGTTCGGAAATTCTTTGCATGAGTCCGCGCAGAATTCGATGGTTGAAATTTTGGTCAAATAATATTTTCAGCATTTTGATTCGCGTTTCTCTCAATAATTTACATTCAAACTTTTAAAACCGAAAGCGGCTTGCAACAAACAATCCGATGTTTCAGATTGTCTATCGCAAGCCGTCAACTTGCATTTGCGCCTAATTTTGAGCGGCGCGATAAAATTGTTACTTATGTTTTACTTGAAGACGAAAAGATTTGTCAAACTATTCTTATTCTAAAGCCCGTTTTCTACTTAAAAGTTTTTCCCGCAAATTTTCGTTTCTTTCCTTATAACCGGATGATGATTCGATTTCCTTTCTTATTCTTTCCGCCTCTTTTTCACGTTTAGCAAGATATTTGTCAATTTTTGACTTATGCGTTAAATAATAAGCAATTATCGCGTAAATATCCGCAACGGTGTATATATTAGAAGGAAATGACTCAAAAATTTCTTCGGGGCATTCGCCGCGATTGTGTGCGCCGACAATCATATCAATCAATAAACGAGTGCCTTTGACACGAATCGTACCGTCTTCCCAAAGCGTAAGCGGAATTGTTTGCGTGGTTTCTAAAGTCATCATAAAAAAGATTTCAAACTAAAGATTTTCTTTAGTTTACTATCCTCAATATACAACAAAATAAGGAAATTCTTTAGTAAAAATTAGCGTGTTACGTTAATTTTTCGACTCTTTGATATGATTGTAAAATAATGAATGAAAGATACAGCCGCCAGATTTTGTTTCGCGAAATCGGTGCGGCGGGACAGGAAAAACTATTAAATTCGCGCGTTTTGCTCGTCGGCTGCGGTGCGCTCGGCGCTTCGCACGCCGAGATTCTGGCGCGCGCCGGAGTCGGTTTTTTAAGAATTGTTGACCGCGATTTTGTCGAATTCACGAATTTGCAGCGGCAGACTTTATACAGCGAAAGCGATGCGAAGGAACGTCTCCCGAAAGCGATTGCGGCAAAAAACCGTCTGGCGGAAATCAACTCGGAAATCAAAATCGAGCCGCTTGTCGCGGATGTCAATCATTCAAACATCGAAAATTTTCTGAGCGGCGTTGATTTAATTTTGGACGGCACGGACAATTTTCAGGTTCGCTATTTGCTCAACGACGCCTGCGTCAAGCTGAACAAACCCTGGATTTACGGCGCGGCGGTTTCCGCATACGGCGCAACGATGACGATTTTCCCGCACTCGACGCCGTGCCTGCGCTGTATTTTTGAAGAAATGCCGGCAGCCGGCAGCGCGCCGACCTGCGACACGGCGGGCGTTATTCAGCCGATAATTTCGAGCATTTCGGCGATTCAAACGACCGAAGCTTTGAAAATTCTGACCGGCAGCCGCGATAAACTTCATAAATCCTTGATTCAAATCGACGTCTGGAACAATGATTGGCGCAAGATTAAGCTCGGCGCGCCGAACGAAGACTGCGAAACCTGCGCGCGCGGGAATTTCGAGTTTCTCGACGCCGAATCGGGCGAGTTTTCCGCCGTCCTGTGCGGGCGCAGCGCCGTCCAAATCGCGCCGCCGCGCACCACTCGGATTGATTTGAAAAATCTTGCAGAAAGATTGAAAACTTTGGGCGAAGTCAAACAAAACGAATATCTCGTGCGCTTTACGACCGGCGAAAACGAATTGACGATTTTCGCCGACGCGCGCGCCATTATTCGCGGCACGGACGACATTTCGACGGCGCGTTCGCTCTACGCAAAATTCGTCGGCACGTAAAAGACCTTACACTAAGCTCTCAGCCGCCGGAAACGTCCAACAAACTCGTAACGTCTGTTTTCAGACATTAGCTTCTAGTTTTTCCGCGTATCATTAGGATTAATTTATAAACTAACCGGAACAAACATTTTGCATTGTCCGGCTGAGTTTGAGATAATTTTCACAAGCGATTGTTTCGAGTTTTTTTGTGGGAGGCGTTTTTAATGGCGAATAAACCAAGGGTTGTGATTATCGGCGGCGGATTCGGCGGGCTTCAGGCGGCGAAGGAACTGGCGGGCGCGCCGGTCGAAGTCGCGCTCATCGACCGGAAAAATCATCATACGTTTCAGCCGCTTTTGTATCAGGTGGCGACCGCCGTTCTGTCGCCGGGCGAGATTGCGTCGCCGATTCGGCGTATTCTGCACCGCGCGAAAAATGTCGAAGTAATTTTGGGCGAAGCGACCGGATTCGACCTTGAAAAACAACTCGTCAAACTCTACGACGGCTCGGCGGTTTCGTTCGATTACCTGATTATCGCCGCCGGCGCGCGGCATTCTTATTTCGGGCACGACGCGTGGGAAAAATTCGCGCCCGGGCTGAAAACCGTCGAAGACGCGGTCGAAATTCGCCGCCGCGTGCTGCTCGCCTTTGAGCTTGCCGAGCGCAACGCTTATCTGACGGGCGTTAAAAAACATCTTAATTTCATCGTCGTCGGCGGCGGCGCAACGGGCGTCGAAATGGCGGGCGCAATTGCCGGGATTGCGCGGCAGGCGCTGGCGAATGATTTTAATTTAATCGATACGCGCCGCGCGCTGGTTCAGCTTTTCGAGGGCGGCGATAGAATTCTCAACGCGTTCTCGCCCGAGCTTTCCGAGAAAGCGAAAAAGGATTTGGAAGATTTGGGCGTCGAAGTTTATCTCAAAAGCTTTGTCACGGATGTCGAAGACGGGCGCGTGAAAGTCGGCGAAAAATGGATAGATTGCGACGTTGCAATCTGGGCGACGGGCGTTGCCGCTTCACCCTTAGGCAAAATGCTCGGCGCGGAAACCGACCGCGCGGGACGCGTTCACGTCAATAAAGATTTGACGATTCCGAACCATAAAAACAACATTTTCGTCATCGGCGACATGGTTAATTTGGTGCAGACGGACGGCAAACCCGTTCCGGGCGTCGCGCCGGCGGCGATTCAAATGGCGGAAAACGCGGCGGCAAATATCCTGCGCGATTTACGGGGCGAAGCGCGCCGGGATTTCAAATATTCCGACAAAGGCTCGATGGCGACTATCGGGCGCAACAAGGCGATTGCCGAAATCGGGAAAATCAAGCTTTCCGGATTTCTGGCGTGGCTCGCGTGGCTTTTTGTCCATTTGATTTCGCTGATCGGTTTCAGAAACCGGCTGTATGTGATGAGCGAATGGTTCTGGGCGTATCTGACGCGCGAGCGCAGCGCGCGGCTGATTACCGGCGACGCCGAAGAAATGCGCGAAACGCCGAAGTTTCTCGAAGCTAAACCGGCAGTCGTCGCGCCCATCGCCGAACCGGACTCAAAGAAAACGAAAAGAGTCAAACCGGCGAAATAAAGCAGGTTTCACAGGTCAAAGCAGTACATTCGGAATAGATGAAAGACGAGAGATAATAAATAATAGATAAAATCTATCGCCCAACATCTGCAATCTAAAATCTATTCCGAATGCTTTTCTATTCAATCAACTAAATTCACATCAAATTTCGTTCAGACAAAACATCCGGCGAAAATACGGGCAAGTTTTCTTTTGCCGGGTTTTCGTGTATTTTTGTTCTAAGCAGCAAGCTACAAGATTTACAGTTCAAATAGATGAAAAAATATCTTCTTTTCGCAATACTCGTATTCACTTTTTTCAACCCAATCAAAGCAAGCGAACCGGCAATCTGGTCGGTAAATTCGCGCGCCGACGTGCTCAAAGGCGACGCGCGCGGCGTTTCGATAGACGACAACGGCGTCATCAGCCTCGCGCCGAAATTATCGGAAACTTATCGTACCGAGCAGCCATTTGTTTGGGCAAGTGCGATTGATTCGGCGGGCAATGTTTATTTAGGAACCGGCGGCGACGGCAAGGTTTTCAAAGTTGACGCCGGCGGAAAAGGAACGCTTTTCGCGGATTTGGCGGAACTCAACGTTTCGGCGCTGGCAATCGGCAAATCGGGCGAGATTTTCGCCGCGACTTTGCCCGACGGCAAAGTTTATCAATTAAGCGCCGGCGGCACGGCAACCGTCTATTTCGACCCGAAGGAAAAATACATCTGGTCGCTCGCCGCTCTGCCGGACGGAAGTCTCGCGGTCGGGACGGGCGACAACGGCAAGATTTACAAGGTCAGGGCGGCAAACGCAACGCCTGAGTCTTCCCTGCTTTTCGACACGAGCGAAACGCATATCATCTCGCTCGCGGCGGATAAACAAGGAAATCTCTACGCCGGAACGGATTCCAACGGTCTGGTTTTAAGGTTCGGCGCGGACGGTAAACCGTTCGGCGTGCTCGATTCCGCTTTACGCGAAATTCACGAACTGGCAATCGGTGCGGACGGTTCGGTTTACGCGCTCGCCCTCGGCGAATCGGTTTCCGCACCGAAAGCGGCGGACGCCGCGACGACCGCAACGCCCGAAAGCAAAACCGTGTCAATCGATAAACCGGCGGCGACAACGCCCGAAACGCCCGTCAAAAGCCGTTACGATTTAACAAACGCGAAATCAGCCGTTTATCGGATTTTGCCCGACGGCGGAAGCGATATAATCTGGAATTCGGCAAGCGTTTCGGCATTCGCGATTTACGCGCATCAAACCGGAAATGGTGTTTTAATCGGCACTTCCGACAAAGGCAGAATCTACAACGTGACCAATGACGGGCGCGAAACGCTCGTTCTGCAATCGGACGAAGGACAAATTTCAACCATCAAATCATTCGGCAGTAAATTAATTGCCACGTCGAGCAATCAGGGCAAGCTTTTTAATTTCGGCGCGGAATCCAATTCGGAAGGAACTTACGAATCGGCGGTGCTGGACGCGAAAGCCGTTTCGACCTGGGGACGAATCTGGTGGGCGGCAACCGGCAATGTTCAATTGCAGACACGCAGCGGAAACACCGAAAAACCGAACGAAACCTGGAGCGCATGGAGCGCCGCCTATACGGACGCGAAGGGCGCGCAAATCGCCAGCCCGAAAGCCAAATACCTGCAATGGCGCGCGGTTTTAAAAAGCGCGGCGAGCCTGCGCGAAGTCAGCGCTGCCTTCATCCCGCGCAACATCGCGCCCGAAATTCTCTCGGTTCAGGTTTTGCCGACAAATATCGGACTCGCTGCCAATCCGCCGATTCAGCTTGACCCGAATATCGAGCTTTCGGGATTAGACCCGACACTTTTCGGCGTCGTCGTGCCGCCGTCGAGCGCACGGCGCGTTTACCAGCGCGGCGCGCGCTCGCTGCAATGGACGGCGGAAGACCGCAACGGCGATAAACTGGTTTACGACGTTTATTACAAGGAATCGAGCGAAGCCGGCTTCAAGCTTTTGAAGGAAAATCTGCCGGACACGTTTTACACGATTGACGGGCAATCGCTGGCGGACGGTCGATACATTTTCCGAATCGTTGCGAAAGATACGATTTCGAACCCGGCGGGTCAGGCGCTTTCGGGCGAAAAACTGAGCGAGTCGTTTGACATCGACAACACCGCGCCGACCGTCGCTGCCGGCGGAACGCCGCAAATTTCGGGCGACCGCGCGCGCATCACGTTTGAAGCGACGGAAACATCGAGCTATCTGAACCGCGCCGAATTCAGCGTCAACGGCGGCGAATGGCAGGAAGTTTACGCCGACGACGGCATTTCCGACGGTCAGCGCGAACGCTATACAATCGACGTTCCCGTTCGCACGGCGGGCGAATATTCCATCACCCTGCGCGTTTTCGACGCCAACGGCAATGCCGGAAACGCACGGGTTTTGGTGAGAAAATAATTATTTTAGCCGCGGATTGACGCAGATTTCGCGGATTAAAAGTGATTAAATTCAATCTGCGAAATCTGCGTTCATTTGCCGCTAAAAAACAGTATGACTTTATCAAAAAACAGCGTGGCAGTTATCACGGGCGCGGCGTCGGGCATCGGGCGCGCGCTGGCGGTGCGCCTTGCAGAAGAAAAAATTGCCGGAATCGCGATTTGCGATGTTAACGCTGAAGGATTGAACGAAACGGCGGAAATGGTTGAATCGCGCGGCGTTCCGGTTTCAAAACATATCGTTGATACTTCAAAGCTCGACCAAATCGAAGGACTGAAAACGGAAGTTTTGGAAAAACATACACGCGTGACGCATTTGATAAACAACGCCGGAGTCGGTCTGATGGGCACGTTCGAGCAAATCTCACTCGAAGATTTTGAATGGCTGATGGGCATTAATTTCTGGGGCGTGGTTTACGGCTGCAAGGTTTTTCTGCCCGTCCTGAAACAGCAGACGGCGGCGCATATCGTCAATCTTTCGAGCGTTTTCGGGATGATTGCGCCGCCTGAACAAACCGCTTACTGCGCCAGCAAATTTGCCGTCCGCGGTTTTACCGAATCCCTGCGTCACGAGCTTGAAGGCACAAACGTTCGCGTCTCGTCGGTTCATCCCGGAGGCATCAAAACCAACATCGCCCGCAATTCGCGCGTCGGCGCCGACACGCCCGAAGATTACAAAGAGCAAGGCGTGAAATTTTTCGACCAGGTCGCGCAGACGACGCCCGAACAAGCCGCCGAAACGATTCTGCGCGGCATCAAGGCGGAAAACCCGCGCATTCTAATCGGCAAGGACGCGCACGCCATCAACTATGTTTCGCGTCTTTTCCCTAAAAAATACTTAAAGGTCGTTGAAAAATTGTCGGGACATAAGCTGGATTTACGGAAGAAAAGCTAAATCTTTTTGAGGCAATAAAAAAGGCGCGAAAAACTCGCGCCTTTTTTATTTTTTCGGCAAAGTCATCGTTTCGCCTTCGGAATCCATTTCGAGATGCCGCGTCGTCGCTTCGGTGACGCTTCCCGCTCGTTCCGCCAATTCGCCTGTGTCGTAGACTGACGCCTTCGGAGGCGCGACGTAATCGGTTTGCGTCGGCGGCAGAGCGTTATTCGGCGGCGCGGAAGAAAGCGAATTTTGTGTGTCTTGCGGCATGAAATTAACGTTTTGCTTTTCGGATCGTTTCAATTGGAAAATTTGCGCGACGCCGCTTCCCAATGCGCCGAAAGCCGGAATCAGCATCCAGAACCACCACACTTTCCCGCCGGCTATGCCGGTGATTCCGAGAACGATTGAAACAACCAGAAAAGCGATGCCGGTAAAAATTTTGGTAATCGCGCTGTCCCAGTTAACCGGTCTTCCGCGACGGTCAATCAAGTTTATCGGTTGAACCGGTTCTATCATTCCGAAACCTTTCGATTTATTGTTCGGGTTTCCCGATAAAGCCGCCGCGACATTGCCTAAATCCGCACCGCACGAACGGCAAAATCTTCCCGTTTCAGGATTCTGTGTTCCACATTTTGGGCAAAACATAATAATCAATTAAAAGTTAAAAATTAAGAATTAAAAATTGAAACCCGTTTTTTGAATTTTTAATTTTTAACTTCTAACTCTCCTCTTCTCCCTTTCTCTTCTTCTCACTTTCCGCTCTCTGCCGGACAGCCTCAAAAAGTATAACGCCGGCGGCGACCGAGACGTTCAGGGATTCTATTTTCCCCCGCATCGGAATTTTAACGAGCGCGTCGCAATTTTCGGCGACCAGGCGATGCAATCCTTTGCCTTCGCTGCCTAACACCAATGCGCACGCGCCCGTCCAGTCCCAATCCGTGTAATCGCGCTCGGCTTCGCCGCTTGTTCCGACAACCCAAATATTATTCCTTTTCAGTTCTTCAATCAATCGATTCAGGTTTTTAACCTTCGCAATCGGCGTGTACTCGGTCGCGCCGGCGCTGGTTTTGACGACCGTTTCAGTAAGCGAGGCGGCGCGGTGTTCGGGAATAAACGTGCCGTTTGCGCCCGCACATTCCGCAACGCGCAGGATAGCGCCGAGATTTCGCGGGTCTTCGACACCGTCCAAAATTAAAACCAGCGGATTTTCCTGCCCGCTGATTTCCGCTAAAAGCTCGTCCGCGTCCGCGTAATCGGCAGACGCCGTAAACGCGACGACGCCCTGATGATTCGCGCCCGGCTCGACTAATTTTGCGAGATTTTCGCGCGTGACTTTTTGAAATTGAATATGAGATGCGCGCGCTAAATCGATGATTTCCGCAATCCGGTGCTCGCGCGCGCCTTCGGCAATCAGGATTTTTTCAATCCGCCGCGCGTTTGCCCGCAAAGCTTCCAATACGGGAAGCATCCCGTAAATTACATTTCGTGACGGTTCGGTCTTTGGTCTGCGGTCTTCCGCCTTCGGTTTGAAATCCGAACGCGGCGACTCAAAGTTCCTTCCGACTTTTGCCTTTTGCCTTTTGCCTTTTGCCTTAAGGTCCTTCATAAAAGATGCCGCTGCAGGCGCGAATATTTGGTAAATTGCTGTAGATTACTGCTTGAAGAAACGTTGCTCAAATCGAATTTCCCGAAGCGCTGCCGCGTCAAGCCTTTTGAATCGCGGCGCTGCTCGACTTCCCAGATTTCGCCCAAAACGCCTCTCACCGCCAGATAATCGTTGACCCGTTTAGCGTGCGGCGCGAAGACTTGCAGGCGACCGAACAGCTTATTGATATTATCGCGCGCGAGAATTCCTTTTTCCCATTCGAGACACGAAAAATCGAAGCCTTTCGTTAAAATCCGGTAGCCGATGCCGTCAAATTTACTGTAAATGTCAATCAAAATATCGTCCGAGGCGGTTTCGGTCGCGTCCAAAATTCGTGTCACGCCTTTTTTGCGTCCTTCGGTCGATTCGACAGCCTTTTCGACAATCACGCCGGAAACCAGCAAAACCAAATCTTCCGCGTGTATTTCGTCGATTTCGTTCGTATTAAAATGAATTAAGAGAACCGTCTCGCCGCGAAATTCCAACGCGCGTAAACGTACCGGCTGAACTTCCGGCGCGAGCCGCTCGTCGCTGATGACAACGGTTTCAAGGCGCGTTTCTTTCAAACGATTCTGCAAAATTTCGGCTTCGCGCAGCGTTTCGACGCGCGCCAGCGGCAAGTTTTTTTGCGATTCGATAATCGTTTGAAAGACTTCGCTTTCCATGCCGACGAGCTTCGCGATTTCCGCCGCGTTTTCGGGAGAAACTACCCCGGCAGGCGGTACATAAATCAGGTTAAAGCCGCTTTCCCAGGCTTCGAGCTTTCGCAGATTAGGCGCAATTTTCGCCGCTTGTTCGGTGGAAATTTCCAACTGCGCGCCGCAGTACATACATTTCAGGCGCGTCGGCGGATTGTTTCGCGCGCACGACGGGCAGGCGACCAGCTCATCCGGTTTAAAGCCGATTTCTTCCGCCTGAAGCGGCAGGTCTTTCAAAAAATCTTCCGGGTTTAGTTCATTCATACTTTTAGGATGATACACGAAATGGTACTATTTTTATAAACAAATTGCTTAACCGAAGCGTAAAGCAAAAAGCAATCTATAAACGGCTTTTTTGATTGTCTTAAGTGAGCGAAAAAAACGAAACGAGAATTTAGTTTAACAGAAATAATTTGAAATAAAACTGATATTTTGCCGATGCATTTATCATTCAAAGTTAGTCGATAACGATAGTATTAAATAATAATTTTAGGAAATTTCGTCTCGCATTTTTTCCCTTAATCCGACAAGTCAAACCAGCCTTAAAATCTAAAGCAAGGGGCTAAAACACATGCAGTTTGACACGACTACCAGTTCGTCCTGGCAGTTTGGACATCGTGGGCGCGTGGCTGTCTTTATCGACGGCAATAATCTTTTTCACGCGGCGCGTTTCCATAACATCGATATTGATTACAACAAATTACTCCGCGTTCTGCTTGGCGACGGGCGACTCCTGCGCGCCTTTTTCTACACGGGCGTCGACGCCGGTGCGGAACGCCAGCAGGGTTTTCTTCTGTGGATGCGCCGCAACGGTTTTCGCGTCGTGCAGAAGGAATTGAAAACCTTCTACGACGGCACGCGCAAGGCAAATCTCGACGTTGAAATCGCGGTCGATATGCTTAGCCTGGCGGGACGTTACGACACCGCCGTGCTGGTTTCGGGCGACGAAGATTTCGTTTACGCCCTCAACGCCGTCGCCTACAAAGGCTGCCGCGTCGAGGTTGCCGGATTTCGTTCGAACACCGCGCCGCGCCTGATTGACGTGGCGGACTTTTTCATCGATTTGGGCGATATTGCCGAGCTTGTCCGCAAAGACGCTTCGCAGACCGGGCAATACGATATTCCGTCGTTTATTCCGCCCGAAGAAATGCCGCCCGAAATTCTGACGCGCAACGGAAACGATAGTTTTACGCGCATCAATAATGAGATTAACTATCAGCAGAGTTTTACGGACGAAGAACCGACCGAAGATTTATCGGACTTGATTCGCGTCACCGACGACCGTTAAAGTAAAAAGTAAAAGTGAAAGTTTTTACGCTCCAGGAAGCCAACGAGTTATTACGCGATGTCGCGCCTAAATTGGGCGAGATTCGCGATTATTACACATCGGTTGCGAGCTATCGCGAATCGGCGCATTCGGCGGCGGGTTCCGCCGAGCTCGGCGGCGGCGGAATGGAAGGCGGCTCGAATTACGTCCGCGTGCTTTACGAGCTCGGTAAATTAACGACCGAGCTGCACGAAATGGGCGTCCAGCTGAAAGATTACACGCGCGGGCTGATAGATTTTCCGTCGATGCGCGACGGGCGCGTGGTTCTGCTCTGCTGGCAATTGGGCGAAGCCGAGCAGATTGAATGGTGGCACGAAGTCGAAGACGGGTTTGCCGGACGCCAGCCGCTTTGAATTTGGATTTTAGATTTTGGATTTAACTAAAAATTATTTTATTTTCCCACTTGACTTTTTTCGGGGCGATCTTAAGAAAGTTTAAATTTTTCTTAACTTTACTATTGACTACTTAAAGTTGTTTCTGATAGTATGCCCTCAGTATTGTTCATTTCATTAGGTTTCACTAATCTCGCCGAGGAAACTTTTCAAGGCAAATAATCTTTTAAAACTATGAATTGTCCTGTTTGTAATCGAAATCTTGCGCCAACGCTATCAATCTGTCCGAGTTGCGGAGCGATGATGAATGATTCGGTTCGTGAAGAACTAAAAGATAGAATTTCAACTGCTCCAAAACTTATCGTCAACCCGAACCCGCCGGCTGTCGCGAAACCGGTTTTGCCGGTCGCGAATGTGAAAGCGGAATTGCCGGTCGAGCCGCTGCCGAAACCGCTCTTAAAACAAACGGTTGCGGCAGCGGCTTCTGCGCCGGCGGTCAAATCGCACACGAGCGAAATTACCGCCAAACCGACCAGCCCGACGCTCGTCGAGTTTCAAAACAAAAACGCGACCGTGCCGGAATGGCGTCTGCAATTGCAGAACGCGGTCCGCAAACGGGTCGAAACCGTTCCATCGGCGCCGGTTGAAATGAAGCCGATGGTCGGCAGGGTTCAAATGCGGACCAGCGGCGCCAACGCGCTGAAGGCGGAAATTGTCGAAGAAGCCGCGCCCGTTGTGCTCACCGGCGGCAATCCGAAACTGGCAAATGCCTTAAAGCGCATCGAGGAATCACGCAAGCGTTTTCTGGCAAACGAGCCGAAAGAAGAAATCGTTCCGAAACCGCCGCCGGCGGGCGCAGCCAAAAATTACCCGTTCTACATCGCGACGAAAAACGCGGAAATTCTGCCGAAACCGGCTGAGATTAAGGCGGAAATCAAACCTGCCGCGCCTGCCGTACTGCCGCCGAAGCTCGAAGACCTGCCGGTTATCGAGAAAAAGCCCTACGACACGAACAAATTAAAAGCGCTGCCGAATGCGGCGGTGATTTCGACCAATCTCGAAAAGGTTTCCGGCGATTTACCGCCAATTGAAGCAGCAATAATCGACGCGCCGCTGATTAAGATTTCGCGCGTCAAAACCGACGATGATGAGGAAATTCTATACTCGGAAGAAGGCGAATTTGTCGAAGCGGACGAAGAGGCGGAAGACCTCGCGCCGTTTGCGATGCGTTTCAACGCCGGTCTCTTCGACCTTATCATCGGCGGTTTCACGGCTTTGGTTCTGCTCGCGCCGTTTATGCTTTCAAAGGGCGGAAACTGGTTCAGTCTTGCCGGCTTCCTGGCGTTTCTCGTGACCTGCGCGATTGTTATGTTCGTTTACCTGACGACCGCCATCGGAATGTTCGGGAAATCGGTCGGCATGAAGATTTTCTCGCTCGAAACCATCGACATCGAAGAAAACGATTACCCGACGTTTCATCAGGCGGCGGTCAGCTCCTCGGTTTATCTCGTCTCGCTCGCGCTGGGCGGAATCGGGTTCTTGCCGGCGCTCTTCAATTCAGAGCGCCGCACCGCACCCGATTTGCTTTCGGGCACGATTATCGTCAAGGAATATTAAAAACCGTTCAGAGTTTAGGGTTCAGAGTTCAGAGTTTTGAGTTTGATAACTTGGAACTCTGAACTCTGAACCCTAAACTATTAAACGTGAACGAAACAACGCTTGAACAAATCCGGCGCGAGCTTGAATCTTTTTTAATCGGGCAGAAGTTCGGCAAGATTTTTACTCTGTCGCGCCACACGATGGCGGTCGATTTTCGCATTCCGGATTCGCAATTTCTTTTTATCTCGGCTGAATCCGCCGCGCCGCGCATTTATCTCGTCAAACGCCGCCTGCGAGACCTCGAAAAACAATCCGTCAATCCGCACCCGTTTATTCTTTTTCTTAAAAAGCGCATTTCAAACGCGGTTGTGGAATCTATCGAAAAAGTATCGGACGAGCGTATTTTAATTTTCCGTCTGACGGCGCAAACCGAGCTCGGCGAAACGGAAAGCTACGCGCTGGTCGCGCAGTTGACGGGTCGCTCGGCAAATCTTTTTCTGCTCGATAAAAACGGATTCATCCTCGACCGTTTGCGCGAAACCTTCGGCGAGGGACAAGAAGTCGGCGGTCGATATTCAGCGCCGGTTCGTGAAGGGGAGAAGCGGAGAAGAAATGCAGATGCGGAGATTTTTCCGCAAAACGATTTCCCGACTCTTTCCGAAGCGCTCGATAATTTTTATCTCGAAAAAGAGGCGGAAAATCGCTTCAAAGCGCGGGCGCGCGCCGCCGAAAATAAAATACGGCAGGAAATTGCGAAGCGCGAAAAGCTGGCGCGAAAATTACAAAAGGATTTGGAAAATCACGGCAACGCGGAAATGTGGAAGCGTTCCGGCGATTTGATTCTGGCGAACCTGGCAGACGCCGTTTTGGTGGACGGAAAGCTTCTGGTCGTCGATTATTTCGACGAAAACGTGCCGGCAATCGAGATTGAAATCGACGAAAACGATTCGCTCACGCAGGCGGCGGAAAAGTTTTTCCGGCGTTACACGAAGGCGCGCAATGCAAAGGAAGAAATTTCAAAACGGCTCGCCGAGTTGGAATTACAAATTACAAATTTCAATCTGCAAAAAGAGCGAATCGAGCAGGCGATTGTCGAAGGCGATGAAGATTTTTTGAACGAATTCTTAGGCGAAAGAGCCGATAAACAGACGGCGAAACAAAAGGAAAAACGCGCGGAAAATTTCACGGGCGCGCGGCGGTTCCTGTCGAGCGAGGATTATGAAATTCTGGTCGGAAAGGCGTCGAAGGATAACGATTTTTTGACTTTTCGCGTTGCAAAATCGCAGGATTTATGGCTTCACGCGGCTGATTATCCCGGCTCGCACGTGATTGTCAAAAACCCGAACCGCAAGGAAATCCCGCAAAAGACTTTAATCGAAGCCGCGCAGCTTGCCGCCTTTTACAGCCACGCCCGCGAGCAGCCGAAAGTTGCGGTGCATTACACGCCGAAAAAGTTTGTCAACAAACCGAAAGGCGCGGCTCTCGGGCTGGTCAGCCTGTCGAGTTTTAAGACGATTTTGGTCGAACCGGAAATAAGTGAAGAGGTGAGAAATGAGAGGTGAGAAGTGAGAATTTGTTGTCCGTTTCTCACTTCTCACTTCTCACTTGGTAAATTACTCGTTGACGATTTCATCGACCCGCGCCTTCATTTTATCAACGGTGGACGCGCCGCCGCCGGTGAAAACGCCGGTCAGCTGTCCCTCGCGGTTGATGAGCAGGCTTTGCGGAATCGCGTCGAGCCGCGTCAGCTTGAGGTATTCATTTTTTACCTGGTCGCTTGCCCAGCCGAGTTGATAATTTAAGTTTCGCTTTTTGGCAAAGGCTTCGATTTGCTCTTTTGTTTCGTCCGTATCGCTGTCCAGCCCGACGATTTCAAAGCCTTTATCTTTATATTTTTCCTGCATTTCGACGAGATGCGGCATCTCGGCAATACACGGCTGGCACCACGTCGCCCACAAGTTAACGAGCACGACTTTGCCTTTTTTGTCCTGCAGTTTGAAGGTCGTGCCGTCCAGATTTTTTAGTTCAGCCTGCATGATTCCCGACGGTGCGGGCGGATAATTTACCTTTTTCGTCGTATTTGAATCGTTGACCGCCGTCGTCGTATCGGTTTTGCCGCACGAAACAAGTGCCGAAAAAGAGACGGCTAAAACGATAAATAACGCAATGTTTTTTAGAAGAACTTTCATAAAATCAAATTTCCGGTCGTGCTTTATTTTACGTAAACAAAACGGCAAAAGTTTTAAGTCCAACCTTTGCCTTTTTATTCCCTAACCGATGTCCTGCATCCTCAGAACAATCAGCGCGGCAACGACCAATATAAAAAACATTAGCATTAAAACCAACTGATTTAAAACCTCGTCCATCCACGGGTGCAGAAAATCGACATAGCCGCTGAGGTCTTTCGGCACTTCTTTTGCCGGTTCAATCTTCGGCACGGGTTTGAGTTCGGGCTGTTTTGGTTTTTCGGGCTTGCTGGAAAGTTGTCCGGTTTGATATTTCCCCATATCTTCCTGATATTTTTCCATATCCGTCTTATAATTATTCGAATCCGTTTGCGCGTTTGCCTTGTAGTCGTTGATGTCTTTTTCCGCTTTTTTGATGATTTGCTTGTTGTCGTATTCGACCTGTTTATAAAGCCCGCACGGCTCTTTCAAGCAGTCTTTGTTGGTCGCATCCGCATCGCCGTCTTCGCGCAAAACCTTTAAGCCGGAAAACTGTTTCATCGTGTCGAACGCCCACGTGGCGGGCATAATCAGCCCCGCGACTTTGTTCAACCCCGACGGCACGCCGACCAGTCCCGAAAAAAGAATCTGCGGAATCAGAATCAGAGGCACGAGGCTCGTCGCCATTTCCGAGGTTTTGACAAGCCCCGAAATCAGCAGTCCGAGCGAGATGCCGACGCCAGCCGTGAGAAGCATCGCCCAAAACTGCGGAATCCCGAGAAGCTCGCCCGGCATCGGCATAATTCCGGTAATATCGAGAAATTTAAGCGGCACGAACAGGAACAGACATTGCAGCCCGACGATAAACCCGAGCACGAAAAGCTTGCTCATAACATAAGGCAGCAGCCCGAGATTGACCATTCGCTCGCGGTTGTAAACGGGACGCTCGCGGATGATTTCGCGCGCCGAAACCGATGTGCCGAACCAGACCGCGACGAGCGACAAAACGAAATACGCAAAATCGCGCGGCTGGTCGTCGCCCATCACGAGATACGTCAGAAACGCGATAATCGGCGATTGAATGAACAAAATAAAAAGATTGAGTTTATCGCGAAACAGAACTTCCCAGTAGCGCCTGGAAAGCGTCATGAATTGGCGAATCGAGCCGAAAATGCCGAGACCGCGCTTTTTCTGTACGCCGGGCGATTGCAGGCTGCCGAGCTGCTTTAACGGCTCATAGACGTTTTTGCGATACTGCGGCGTCTGGATAAATTTCTGTTTCCATTCTTCGGCGACCTGTTCCGTTACCTGATGACGATTGCCGCCGCCTGACTTTAACCTTTGCTCAATCGGCTCTTCTAATTTGTCGTAAAGCTCTTTAAAGCTCGCCGCGCCGAGGTGTTTCAAGGCTTCATCGGGCTTGCCGTAAAACGCCAGTTTCCCGCGCATCAGCAGCACGATTTTGTCGAACAGCTTGACGTTTTCCATCGCGTGCGTCGTCAAAATCACGGTTCTGCCCGATTCGGCAATCTGGCGAAACAGAACCATAATCTTTTCTTCGGTCGCCGGGTCGAGCCCGGAAGTCGGCTCGTCCAAAAAGATGACGGACGGTTTGGTAATCAATTCGACCGCGATGGAAACGCGCTTGCGCTGACCGCCCGAAAGCTGGTTAATCGGCACGTCGCGACGTTCCGACAGTCCGGTTACGTCCATCACTTCATCGATAATCTGGTTGATTTCTTTTTTCGAAACGTCGCCCGAAAGCCGGAGTTTCGCGACGTAATAAAGTGTCCGGTAAACCGTCAGCTCACGGTGAATAATATCGTCCTGCGGAACGTAGCCGATTGACTGCTTGAGCGAATCGAGATGCTGGTAAAGGTCGAGATTATTAATTAAAACCGAGCCGCCCGACGCCGGACGCATCCCGTTGAGCGCGTCCATAAACGTCGATTTCCCGGCTCCGGAAGGTCCGAGCAGCCCGACGAACTCGTTCGGCTGGATTGAAAGCGAAACGTTGTCGAGCAGCTTAATCATCCCGCCGCCCGAGCGGTCTTTGACTTCCTTCGTGATGTTCACCGAGTCGATGCGCGTTTTCGAGCGCGTATCGAAAATACCGATTGTTCCGCTCTGGTCGATTTGCAAAAGGAACGAGCCGATTTGGACGTGGTCGCCGGGAACGACGTTCTGGCGCGAAACCCGCGCGCCGTTGATGTAAACGCCGTTCGTCGAGTTAAAATCCTCAATCGCGATACCCGAATTGCTTTGCACGAGGCGGGCGTGACGGTTCGAAATTTGAAGTCCGTCGAGCACGATGTCGTTGTTTTCGGCGCGCCCGATGGTCAATTCCTGCTTGCTGCCGAAAGTCAGACTCATCAAAAGCGTCGGCTGCGACGAAGCGCCTTTGTCGAGCGCAATATTCTGCGAAATATTGCCGATGTTCGCGACCATCGTTTTCGAGCCGACATTTTCCAACGAGTCGAGTGATGGCGCAATCTGGCTCGGCGCCACCGCACGCTGCCCCGCAAGACTCGCCCCTTTTGGCGCAACGCGGGTCGGCGAATTGAATTTCACGACCGGACCGCCGACGCCGAGTTGAATTTCGTCGTTATGATAGAGCGGCGTCTGCGCGGCGATGCGCTGCCCGTTGACGAGCGTGCCGTTGAAACTGTTGTTGTCGGTCAGCAAAAAACTGCCGTTTTGATTCGTAATTTCGGCGTGTTTGCGGGAAACCATCACGGCGTCCGACTCGAAAATAATATCGCACGACGGGTCGCGCCCGAACCAGATTTGGCTTTTCGTCAATTTGAACGGCGCGGAATGGATTTTCGATTCAACAAAATCGAGCTGCGCCGGAGCCGGAGTGTTCGGCGCGTTTTGCGGGATTGATTGCGGCGGCGTCTGCTGTGAATGCTGAAACTGCGTCGGCTGCACGGGCTGCGGCGCCTGCTGCACGGCGGGCTGCGGCGCGTCCGCCGATTCCATAAACAAAACTCTGACACTCGGTCCCTGCGTACCGAACTGGAGAACGCTGCCGACCGCGACCGCCTGCGAGCCGCTGACGCGCTGACCGTTGACGTAAGTTCCGTAAGAAGAATTCAAATCGTACAGAAACCATTTTCCGCCTTCCCAGCGCAGCTCGGCGTGACGGCGCGATACCATCGGATATTTCGCGTTGTCGAACGTTATCTGACATTCGAGCGGGTCGCGCCCGATGCGGACAATCGGTTGGCTAAAAGTTTTTTCAGACGGCTGAGAGCCGTTCGGTTCTTCGGCTAAAACAATTTTCATTGGAGTTCAGATTTACTTGAAAAAATTAAACGTTTGAAGTTGCCTTAATTCTAGCCTAAAGTGCCCCAAACAAAAAGCGTAAGGTTGAAATTTCCTTACGCTTTTGTCGAAATAAGACTTTTTCCGGAAGCTTATCGCTGTTCCGGCTCGAAGGTTTCCAAAACACCCGCCAGTTCGCCCTTGACGCCCACCTCATCGACGCTTTTGACCGACTCGGAAAGCGAGGTTGCGAGCAGCGTCAGGACAAAACCGTTTTGTTTTCCGGCGACCTGCACGGGAATCCACAGGCGTCTGCCCCAGAGTGTAATTTTCTCGCCTTTTTCGCTTTCGCCGGTGCTTTCGAATTTGACTTCATAAGCCTTCCAGCCGCTTTCGAGAACGACGTCGCCTTCCGCGACGACTTTGAAGCTGCTGCCTAAAGATTTTTTTAAATCCTGATTCGATTTTTCGACTAATTTCGGAAAATTCGGTTTATCGAGCATCATCGTGCCGCGGCTTTCATAGCGCGTGATAATCATCTGTTCAACCGGGAAATTGTTCGCCGTCCGTTTTGAAATATCCAGAAAATTAGTTTCGGTCGGCGTAACCGTCCAATCCTGCGGGTAGAAAATCTCGAACCCGAGAAAATTCTTTGCCAAATCGCCTTTTAAGTTTTCGCGGCTGTTTTGAAAACGCTGGAAACCCGCCGGAGTTTTTTGGAGGCGCGCCGGCGGCGGCATATCGCCGTCAACCGGAATGATTTCCGGCGCTTTTTCCCGGGTCGAGCCGTCACTGTTTTGATTAGCCGGATTTTGAATATTTTCCGGCTGATTCGAGCGGTTCACGATAACGCGCGAAATGCCCCAGAAAACCAGCAGCAGCGCGATGACACCGGCAATTGCCGCCCAGCTGCGCCACGAAGTTCCGGTCGGCGGCAGATCGGGCGAGCGTTTTTCCCACGCCGGCGGCTCCGAGGTTTTAATTTCGGCGGTTTCGGCGTCGTTAAATTTCGGCGCGATATGAATATCCGCACCGACCGGCGATTCTTCGGCGCGAACCTCTTTTTGATTGATCGGCGCAATCACGAAAAATTCTCGCTGTTTTTCAATTTCTTCGACCGGTTCCGTCTCGGTCTCGTCTTCGTCGGTCCACGGCGCAGCGGTCGTTAAAGCATTGAAAAACGCATCGCCGAAATCGCGCGCCTTCGGATAGCGGTCCGACGGGTTAAAGGCGAGCGCTTTTTCAAGAATTTTATCGGCGAGCGGCTGAACATCGAGCCTCAGCGAAGTCGGCGGCAGCGTCATTCCCTGTCTTTGCGCTTTCAGGATGGCGCTCTCGGTCGTCATGCCGAACGGCACCCGCCCGGTCAGCATTTGATAGGCAATCACCGCCAGCGTGTAGATGTCGCTCGCGTAGGTCGAAATTCCCTTTTCGATTTCTTCGGGCGCTTTGTAGACAAGATTCCAGTCCGTGATTTCGCCGCGCGAAACGCCGAAATTCATCAGCTTGACCTGCTCGATTCCGGCTTCGGAAATTGTCAGGACGATGTTTTCCGGTTTCAGATTGCGATGCAGAATGCCGTTTTGATGAGCTTCGCTCAAGGCGTAAGAAGTTTGGCGAATGATGCGCGCCGTCCGGAGCACGTTAAATTGTCCGGTTTGCCGCAGGATTTCGGAAATCAATTCGCCTTCGACAAATTCGCTGACGATAAACGTGTTGCCTTCGGGCAGCTCGCCCGAGTCGAAAACGCTCGCGATGTTCGGGTGATTCAGATGCGAGAGGGAAACGCGTTCTTCCGAAAAAATCTTTTCTTCCGTATCGTCCGTGCCGAAGTCTTCGTCCATAAAAACGCGCACGACGACGCGCTTTCCGACAACGATTCTATCTTCCGCCAGATAAATCAGGCTGTCTTCGTCATCTTCTTCGAGGTCTTTCGTTATCTGGTAACGACCTTTAACGGTCTGCCCGAAAAGCGCTTCCGGATTTTCCCAGCTGAGGGCTTCTCTTCCCAACGGATTGGTTTTGCGGTTGCCGACGTCAGCCGTCCCCGAGGCGATTTCGCCCGGCTTGATAAGCCGCGGCGCAGGCTTTGGCGCAGCATCGCGGGAGTCTTCCGCCGGCGGCGCTTCTTCGGTTTTTAGAACCGGCTCGAATTCTAAAACCGTTTCTTCCGTTTCGCGCGGCGCGAGCGGTTCGAGTTCGAGAATCGAATCTTCGCCGCCTTCCTCAAGCTCTTCGGTTTTCGGCTTTAAAAATTGTTCGGATTGGAAAATTCTGCCTGCCGACGGGAAAGAGGTCAGCTTTTTGTCGGTTTCTTCGGTTTTATTAAACGGAATAAAGCGCGGCGTCGGATTGATTTTTTGGTCGGCGTCCGGGGCAGTCGGAGTTTTTCCTAAAAGATTCGTGAAAACGCCGCCTTTTTTTGTTTCGGAATCCTGAGCGGTCGGCGCGGGCAGCAGTCTTCCGCCGTCGTTGTCGCAAAAGCGCTGTGTTCCATCTTCGTAAGTGCGGCGGCACCTGGGGCAGTAAAGCATTGTCGTATTCCCTGTTAAAGCAATCATTCAGCCGAAACCTCCGTGAAATTGTCGCGCGTCCAAAAACGCTTGATTGAAGATAGGTTTAATTGCGGCTGGATTTCAATTAAATTTTGGATTTCAGATGTTGGATTTTGGATTAAATTTGTATTTAAACTGAGTTGTAAACTCAGCTTTATTTTTTATTCACCGAATCAACGGAAAAACACGCGCTCGTGAAGGCGTGAGCAGATCCAAAACCAAAATCGATTTACTGAACTTTCGCCAGTTTTTCGGTCAAAATCGTTTTCGTCGCGTCGAGCGCCACCGCCTGCCGGTAAAGACGCTGCGCGTCGCGCGGCTTGGCGGCTTTCATAAACGCGTCGCCGACCGCTTCGAATTCCGGGGCAAGGCGTTTTCGTTCGTTCAGCGAAACAACCGAGAGCGCTCTGTTTAACGTTTTTTCCGCCTCGTCGAGCCGCGCGCGGCGCAGGTAGAGCGAGCCTAAAAGCGTGTAGGCGACAAAACTGTTCGGGCTGACCTCGGTCGATTTTTTCAAAACTTTCTCGGCTTCGTCAAACTGGCTGCGTGTCGTCAGCGCGCGTCCGAGCATATTGAGCGCCGTCGGATTTTTGGCGTCAATCGACAGCGCGCGGCGCAGAAGCTGTTCCGAATCAAGAAACCGCTGCTGAGACTGCATCACGTCGGCGACGAGAACCATCGTCGGCACGTCCGTCGCAAACTGAATTGCTTTTCGACAGGCTTCCGTAGATTCGTCGGCTTTACCGTTGCGCCGGAGAAGTCTGCCTAAATGAGCATAAACAAGTGCGGATTCCGGCTCAATCTGCGCCGCGCGCCGGTAAGCGTTCTCGGTTTCGGCGGAAATAATCCCGCGCAGTTCGAGCGCGACACCCAGCTGGTCGTAGGCAAAAGCGTTTTGAGCGTCAATCTGAATCGCCCGGCGCGCCGTTCTTTCGGCTTCCGCATAACGGTCGGAAAGATTGACGGCGGCAATCGGCTGCGTCAAAACATAACTCAGGGCGATATACGCGCCCGCTTCGGCGGGTTCGAGAAAAATCGCCTGGCGGTAAGCTTTTTCGGCTTCTTCCCAGCGCTGCTGGTCGGCGTAAATATTGCCGAGACCGTAAACGGCGCGCGAATCTTTCGACTTTAAATTTTGCGCGCGGCGATAGGCGGCTTCCGCTTTCAGATAATTTCGTTCGTCGCGCGCCGCGTTACCTTCTTCGACCGCCTGCTCGAACGCCTCGTTAAAATCGCCGCTTGTTTTATCGCCGACCGTGATGACCAGATTGCTCTGCGGCTGCGGTTTATTCTCGGGCGTGCGGGTTTTACTTAGCGAAAAGGTTTCGCGCTTAACGGTTGTTTTCGGCGTTGTTCGCGGGCGCTTGCCGGTTGTTTTCGCAACCGGTTTCAGAATAGTTTTTTTAACAGCTGAAGTTTTCGGCTTGGCGGTTTTCGTCGAACCGGAAGAATTGGTTTTCGTTGAAGTCTTCGGCGAGCGGAAAATTCCGCTGCTGCTGCCCAAATCCTGAGCCGACGCGTAAACCGGTAAAAAAATGACAGCGGCGAAAATCAATAAAATTGCGTTCTCTGTGAGTTTTCCGAAAACTTTTGACATACAAATCTCCAAAATTTTTAATCCGAACGCGCCAGCCGGAAACCGATAACTTTATCGCGCTTGGCAATTTGGTTAAAGACCCGGAAAGTCGAGGTTGCGGTCGAAGGCTGCCCGTTCGTATCGAAGGCGCCGCGCACGACGTAGAAACCGTTTCCGTATTTGGCTTCCATTCCCTTGACGACCTCGGGCGTGTTGCCTTTATAAGCGACCGCCTTCGATTCCGTCCATTCCCAGACATTGCCGACCAAATCCAAAACGCCCCATTTATTCGCCGAGCCCTGATTTGCGCCGACCGGCACCAGTGTCAGGTCGCGCTTGACGTTCGCCTTATCGTCTTCCCATGTATCGCCCCACGGATAAAGATTGTTTTCGCTGCCATTGCGGGCGGCATATTCCCATTCTTCCTCGGTCGGAAGCCGGTAAGTCGTTTTGTCGCGTTCCGAACGCCACGCCGCAAAAGCTTTGATGTCGTCGATATTGACATATCGAACCGGCATACTCATGTCGCTCGTCAAAGGCTTCCCGTTTTCCCAGTTCAAGGGAATCGGATTGTAATTTTTCGCCTTGACGAACTCGTAATACTCGGCGTTCGTCACTTCGGTTTTGTCAATCGAGAAGTCTTTGACTTCTCTTTCATTTTCGGGGCTTTCAAACACATTGCCGCCGTTGCGTCCCATCGTGAATTTTCCGCCCGGAATTTTGACCATTTCGGATTTTACCGGCGGCGGAGTTTGGATGTTCGTGTTGGAATTCGGCGGCGTGTTGTTGGTGTTTCCGCCCGGTCCTCCTCCTGTGCCGCCGAGCATTCCGAGCTTGTAAGCTCCGAACAATCCA
>DASWRC010000151.1:0-5629 GCA_036403375.1 Pyrinomonadaceae bacterium | reverse complement strand
CGACGGACGAAATTGCTTTGTTGAAAAGACTTACCAACCGATAAAAATAGAATGAGCAAAAAATTTGAGCTGGTGCAGCGGGTTGATTTTATAAAAACACAGTGCGCGGGAAAAAAAGTCCTGCATCTGGGCTGCACCAATTACCCGTACACAAAGCAGTCAATCGAAAGCGAAATGCTGCTTCATTTTGAACTTGCAAAAACGGCGCGCGAGCTGTACGGCTTCGATTTCGACCGCGAAGGACTGGACATACTCGCGGCGGAAGGCGTCAAAAATCTCTTTCGCGCGGATTTGCAGCGACTCGAAGAAGTCGCGCTCGACGAAACATTCGACATTATCATTGCCGGCGAGATGATCGAGCATCTTTCAAATCCGGGTCTTTTTTTGCAGGGCATCAGGCGTTTTATGAACCCGGAAACCGATTTGGTTATCACGACCGTCAACGCTTACTGCGCGATGCGTTTTCTGATTTACGGGCTGCGCGGCAAAGGCGGCGAAAACGAGCCGGTCCACCCGGACCACGTCGCGTATTATTCTTACAAAACGCTGAGCCTGATTTTGAGGAGGGAAGATTTGAGCGTCAAAAAATTTTATTTTTACGATTTGGGCACGGAACATCGCCCGTTTAATCGATGGTTTTTGAATATTTTTAACGACGTTTGTGTTAAAATTTCACCACAACTAAGCGACGGAATAATTGCAGTCTGCGGTTTGAAGTAAAAAAAATGGCTGAATATAAACTCCAGAACCCGGCTTTTTTGCCCGACAAACGAACAAGTCTTCTGAAACCCATCGCCTTTCTGTGGGGCTTGGCATTGATTTTTATCATCGGTTATCTGCTGGTCGATGCGAGTTTGAGCAGCGTGGGCACGAAATACTACCTGCTGCCGTGGACGTTTTTGACCGGCGCGGTGATTCTCTCGCCGAGTGTCTATTTGTTATTTAAAAGGAGATTTGACCCCTTTCACCCGCTCGTTTTTGCGGCGTGGTCTTACTTTTTCCCGGCGTTCTTTATCGGCGGATTAATTCTCGCCAGCGGATTTTCGAACCCGTATTTTCTCACTTTTATTCAAAACGAAGAATACGATTTGCCGCTCACACTGGTTTACGTAATGCTCGGCTACGGCGGTTTGGCGGTCGGCTTTTACCTGCCTTTCGGCAGAAAAATCGGTGAGTTTATAAGCCGTCGCCTGCCGGTTTTTAATTGGACGCCCGAACAGGTCATCAAGCCCGGTCTACTGCTTTTGGGACTCGGCTTGGCGAACACGGTTCTGGCTTTCAGCATCGGACTTCTGGGTTTTCAGAGAGTCGAAGAAATCGGTATTTTCGACGGCGTCATCTTTTTGCTGACGTTCTTCTGGCTCGAAGCCGCTTTCCTGCTCTGGCTGTCGGTTTTTCGCAGCCAGAGATTGAGCTTCAATCACTACATAATCATTGCAATTCTGCTTGTGACCTCGCTTATCAAATCCGCTTTTCAGGGAAATCGCGGAAGTTTGATTCAGATTTTTATAATGGTCACGTTTGCCTTTGTTTTGTCGGGCAAGAAAATAACGTTCAAGCATAAAGTCTGGGGCGGATTTCTGCTGGTTTTCGCTTTGCTGGTCGGGATGATTTACGGCACGACTTTCAGAACCATTAAGACGACCGAAGAAAAAGTCTCGATGGACCAATACGCTTCGAACGTTTTTGAAACCTTCGAGAAAATCACCGAACAGGATATGGGCGCTAACCTCGAAAACGGCTTTCTGGCGCTGACCGAAAGATTCGAGAACGTCAGCCAGCTCGCGGTCGTCGTTTCAAACTATGAAACGCTGGCGAATTATGAAGCCGGTTACGGGCTCGACAACAATATCTGGAAAGACAGCATCGCGTTTCTGGTTCCGAGATTTTTATGGCAGGACAAGCCGCTCGCGACCGACCCGTACAAATACGGTGATTTATATTTTAATTACGGAGAAAACGCTTTTACGCTAACTCCGATGGGCGACCTTTTGCGAAATTTCGGTCCGGTGGGCGTGCCGGTCGGCATGATTATTCTCGGAATCTTTCTCCGTTTAATCTACACGAGCTTAAGAGAAAATCAAGACTTTTCGTACTGGCGCGCAACTTTCTACTATATGCTTCTGACCGGAATTTCCTTCGAAGGTTCGTTCGGGTTATTGATTCCGTACGACATTAAAATCGGGTTGATTTCGCTGCTCGGGCTGTTTATTGTCGGATTTTTTATCAGGCAGCTCAAGCTTTCGAAACAAAAGTTCAGCCGAATATAAAAAAGCGTGCATTTCGAAACTCACGAAATGCACGCTTTTTGTCTTTGATGATTTTCGCTTACGCTTTTTTCGCTTCCGAAACCACAAAGCTTCCCATCCGCAGATTATTGGTCATAAAACGACTAATCGGGTTCGGAACCAAATCCAGCATTTTATATTTCAGACGATTGCCGGGAATCGGCAGAATCGCCGATTTCGCGCCTAAAACCCGTATATTTTCAACCTTTAACCCGGCGGTTTCGATTTCCGCACGCCATTCCGAAAGCGAATAATAACGCGCAATCGCCCCGTCGGTGATTTTCTGCACCGATTCGTGAAAGGAATCGCCTTTGAAAAAATAGCCTTTGCCGATTCCCGCCAGGAGTCCGAATGCGTAGTAGCTCCAGAAGCTGCGGTAATAAACCATCGCTTTGAAAGTGCCGCCGGGTTTCAATACGCGGTTGATTTCCTCTAAAATCCGGCGCGGATTCGCCGAGTGATGAATAACGCCCCAGCTCCATACGAAATCGAACGACTCGGACTCGAACTGTAAATCCTCGGCGTTCATCTGGATGATTTTAGCCTTGTCGAGACCGAAAACCTTCATTCTCCCGATCGTCGATTTCACGCCGTAATCGGTCAAATCGATGCCCGTAAAATCGCCCGCGTAAGTTGCCAGTAGCTGTGCGTGACTGCCGTTGCCGACACCGATTTCGAGAACTTTTTTATCCTTTAAACTTTCAAAATCAATCAAGCCGTCAAACGGAATTTTCCGAAGCGGCAGATACTCGTTGGCGTTGGCAAAAAAGCGGCTGTCGATTTCACGATAAAATTCTTTGGAAAATTCCGCGTACGGAATTTTATCGAGCTTTCCGCCGAGCCAATCGTAGCGCATCGGGTTGGTTTCCCACCATTTTTGATTGGCTTCGAGCCATTTTTCGCGTTCTTCCTGAGAATCGGGAAGCTCGGTCGGATTGGCAAAATTATCGGCTTTATTTTCGGCAAAAATTGACATAAAATCGGGTGGCTTTCAGTATAAACAATTAAATTCGAAGGGGCAAATGATTTAGTTTTGCCGAAATTATGATATTTGACCTCTCTGCGCACAGTGTGGCAATCTCGAAAAGGTCAATCGTTTTATGGAAAAAATTGTCTTTACAAACGGCTGTTTCGACATCATTCATCCGGGACATGTCGATTTACTGTCGAGAGCCAGAAAACTCGGCACAAAACTGATTGTCGGTATCAACAGCGACGCGTCGGTTCGAGCCATCAAAGGCGCGGAGCGTCCGTTTTTGAACGAGGACGCGCGGAAATTGATTCTCGAAGGTTTAAAAGCAGTCGATGAGGTCGTTATTTTTGACGAGCCGACGCCCGAAAAGCTTGTGAAAGCAATAAAACCCGACGTTCTGGTCAAAGGCGGCGACTGGAA
Source organism: Pyrinomonadaceae bacterium (assembly GCA_036403375.1). Taxonomy (GTDB): domain Bacteria; phylum Acidobacteriota; class Blastocatellia; order Pyrinomonadales; family Pyrinomonadaceae; genus JAFDVJ01. The sequence continues at coordinate 1,948 of DASWRC010000151.1, read as the reverse complement.
GCCGGAAGAAATCATCGGCGCGGATTTCGTGATTCAAAACGGCGGCGAGGTTTATTCACTGCCGCTCAAAGACGGTTTTTCGTCGAGTAAAATCGTCGAAAAAATTCTTGCAGCTTCAGGTCCTGAGTCCGAGGTCACCAGCCCTTTCGAAAATATTACGCTGAAATCATTGAACCAGCATCAGTTGGTTTTTCAGAAGATTGTCGATGAAAACATAGAAAACATAGAAGCCTGCGCCGAATTGATTTATGAAACTTTCGAGCGCGGCAATAAAATTTTGATTTGCGGCAACGGCGGTAGCGCGGCTGACGCGCAGCATATCGCCGCCGAATTTGTCGGTCGATACGAAACCGAAAGAGTCGCGCTGCCGGCGATTGCTCTGACGACCGACACATCCGCCCTGACGGCTCTGGCAAACGATTACGATTTTGAGAGAATTTTCGCGCGCCAGGTGGAAGCGCTCGCGCGCGACGGCGACCTTTTAATCGCCATCAGCACCAGCGGCAACTCGCCGAACGTGATTGCGGCGGTGATGAAAGCCCGGCAGAAAGGCTGCAGAATTCTAGGGATGACCGGCGCAAAAGGGAAAAAGCTTGCGTCGCTCTGCGACAAGGCGGTGCGCGTGCCGTCCGAACGCACGGCGCGCATCCAGGAAGCGCATATCACAATCGCTCACGTATGGTGTGAGATTATCGACGATAAATTTAACAAAGAAAACAGTTAACCGCTAAAACATTGCAAAACATCAAAGAATTAATCGAAAGATTTTCAAAGGTAAAAGTTTTAATCGTCGGCGACGTGATGCTCGACCGGTATTGCTGGGGAAGCGTCAGCCGGATTTCGCCGGAAGCGCCGGTGCCGATTGTCCGGCTCGAAAAAACGACCGCTGCCGCCGGCGGTGCGGCGAACGTGGCGGCAAACGTCGTCGGGCTTGGCGCGGAAACCTTTATGGTCGGGGTTGTCGGCGACGATTCGGAAGCAAAAATCCTAGCGGAAATTTTGGAGAAAATGAATATCTCCGCCGATTTTTTATTTCCGATTCGGAATCGACAGACATCCGTCAAAACGCGAATTATCGCCCACAGCCAACAGGTCGTGCGGCTCGACGCCGAAAATACCGCGCCGATTTCTGAAAACGAAGTCGAAAAGATATTTGAAAACATCGAAAGGGTTTTTGAAGAATCGGATATTGTCATTGTCTCGGATTATGCAAAAGGCTTTCTAGTCGAAAACCTGCTTTCGCGTCTGATAACGAAATGCAAACATGAAAGGAAGAAGATTCTGGTTGACCCGAAGGGCAAAGACTATTCCAGATACAAAGGTGCGACGCTTTTGACCCCGAATCAAAAAGAGGCGACCGACGCCTGCGGTTTAGAGGAACACGACGAAAGCGCGGTCGAAAAAGCCGGAAAAGCTCTGCTGGAGACGATTTCGACCGAATCAATTTTAATCACGCAGGGCGCAAAGGGAATGACGCTTTTTCAGGCGGACGGCACGTCTCACGGTTTCGATGCGCTGGCGCGGAAAGTTTATGATGTAACCGGTGCCGGCGATACAGTCATTGCGACGCTGGCGGTTGCCATCGGCGGCGGCATGAATTTGTTCGAAGCGGCGCGGCTCGCAAACATTGCCGCCGGTCTCGTCGTCGAACAAATCGGAACCACTGCCATTACCCGTGAAATGCTCGAAAGCGCACTCGCCGAAGCGGTCTAAATAATACAAACCCATCAACTTATGAAAGCGAAAATTCTTTTTATCGAGCGCCGGTTCTGGAAAGAAAATTTTCTGGCATTCAGCCTCGAAAAGGTCTTTGCGCAAATCGTACGGCTGCTTCCGAAAGATAAATTTGAAGCTTCGATTACAAAAGTTCCGTACGGCAATGCTTTCACGGACATCCTGAAAAACCTCCTGTTTTTTAAGAAACCCGCCGCCGATATTTATCACATAA
>DASWRC010000150.1:0-19716 GCA_036403375.1 Pyrinomonadaceae bacterium | reverse complement strand
TTATCGGCGGCGCTCGCTGCCGACGACGTGATTTGTCCTGTAATCGCGCTCGAAGTTTTACCGGCGATAATGTTTTTCAGCGTTTCGAGTTCGGCGTTCGGTGTTTTGGAGTCGATTTTGACACGGCGAAATTCCGTAAACGACTTGCCGACAATATCGTTTCGGGCGTAAATAATCCACGTTTCGCCTTTTTTGATGACGTTTACGCCGCCGGTTTCTGTCGAAGGATTTGCAACGACCGCAAAAGTCGGGTTGTCGACGCCCTTGAAGTTTTCGAGAACCTGAAAACGAATCTTTTTTGCGCCTTCGGAAAAACCTTCCTCCTTCGGCACGCTTTCAACCTTTAAGACTTTTCCGGAAAACACGGCATCGGCGCGCGTCCAGGCAGCGCATGGCGGAACGCCGAATTCGGGCTGCGGGCAGGAGGCGAATGAATTAATCGTCAGCGCGGTGAAAATTAAAAGTAACGGTAAAACAAATTTCATATTATTTTCCAATCTTCACAAGGCTGCCGTCGCCGCTGATTTTGCGTGAGCCGATGCGCGCGACCTGTTCCGCCTTTGAAAATGCGCGCAGGAAGTTTTCGCCCAGGACTTTGCGGATTTCCTGTTCGGTGTAGCCGCGTTTGAGCATTTCGTAGGTGACGAGCACGAGGTCTTCCATGCCGTTCATTCCGGCGGGCAGAAACGGCACGCCGTCGTAATCCGAGCCGATGCCGATGAAATCGATGCCCGCGACCTTTTTGATGTGGTCGATGTGGTCGACGATTCTCGTGTACGGCGCGATGTAAATCGGGTTTTCCGCCAGCAATTTGCGCTCGGCTTCGTTGTAGGCTTGGGCGTTGTCCTTGTACTGCTCGCGCAGCGCGTCAATCTGCGGTTTAAGGCGCGCGGCGCGCTCGTTTTCTTCCTTGCTTGTGCGCTCGTCCAGAAAAGACGGGTAAAAATTTATCATTATCACGCCGCCGTTCTGCGCGACGCGTTTTAAAACGTCGTCCGGCACGTTGCGCGTGTGATTCGACACGCCGCGCGCGCCCGAATGAGACGCGATAATCGGCGCACTGGTGACGTCCAAAACGTCGTTCATCACCTTTTCCGAGACGTGCGAAATATCGACGAGCATTCCGAGACGGTTCATCTCACGCACGACTTCCTTGCCGAACGGCGCCAACCCGTTGTTTTTCACCTCGCCCCGGTGCGCGTCCGCCCAATCGTGCGAGACGTTGTGCGTCAGAGTCATATAACGAATGCCGAGACGATAAAAATCGCGCAGCGCAGAGAGCGAGTTTTCGATGGCGTAGCCGCCCTCGATGCCCATCAGCGCGCAGATTTTATTCTGCTTTTTCGCGCGGCGGATTTGTTCCGCCGTGTCGCAGCGCACCAGCGTGTCCGGGTGTTTTTCGACCTCGCGGTTAGTGGCATCAATCAAATCCATCGCGCGCCGCATCGCGCCGCCGGTTTTCAAGGTCGCGCCGGAAACGTAAATCGAGAAAAATTCGCCCGTGATGCCCGACTGTTTGAAACGATTCAAATCGGTATGAAACGGGTCGCCGTCGGCGTGAAATTTTCCGACCGAATTGTTAATTAAGTCAAAATCCTCATCAACCATCGGGCTTGTAATATCGTTATGACCGTCAACGATAATGGCTTTTTTATGAATTTTAAGCGCCTGCGCCCAGAGCTTCGGGTCGGCATCCTTCGGCATCGTCTGGGCGAAAGTCGAAACGCAGAAAACGAACAATAAGAGAAAAGCGATAAATTTTTTCATAAGTTTTGGAATGGGTTAGAGTTCAGTTTAGTTTAGCTTTTTTCCGCGCGTTTAGCGAGATGAGTCTAAAATTACCCGAATAAAAATAAAAAAAAGGAACGGTTTACCGAAACCGTTCCGAAGTATTTTTTCGAGGAGAGAACTTTTTTGAGGAGAGTCTTATGAAATTTACCAGTTGCGACGAGTTTGATAAGCGTTGCGACGGTATTGATAATATCTTCGCGCAAGGCGGCGACGTTCCCAATAGCTCAAATAACCGTCATTGCGATAATAACGATTTGTCGGGCGATAAAGCCGCGTCCGCTGGCGCGCCAATCGACGATACTCCTGCGGTGTCATGCGTCCGCGCCGGTAGCGGCGATATTGTGTGTTTTGCCCATAGTAACCGCGATTCTGCCAACTGCGGTCACGGTAAGTCTGTGCCGAACTTGAAAGTGCGGAAACGCTGATTAAAAACGCGATTGCCGCCGCTATCAAGCCGAGTCTTTTCAAATAAGTCATAAAACCTCCCTCGTGTTCAAAAAATAATTTATAGCTCGCGCTATGTCTTTTCGATGATTTTTCCGAAAATGCGGTTGTCGGAAAAATTCCGCCTGCCCCGCGGGGAAAAAACTGGCACGTAAAATGCTCTGTCAACAGACGGCGCGAGCTGCCTGTCGTTTTGTTAATTGTTTGTTTTAGTCGTCTTTATAAGCTTTTCCACGAAACAGGCAGTCCGCGTTCATTCAACGATTAAGTCAGATTGACCGGGTTCGGAGTTCAAAATGACAAAAATCGTTCTATCAATCTGCCACATTTTGCGAATTACAAAATAAAAAAAGTTTCTTTTAACGGCGAATGCAAAACCAAAATCTATTAACCGGGAAGTTTTCCGGCACAAAATCCACGCGGGCTTTCAATTTCGTTTCATTCGATTTTTTGCTCTACACGGCGGCGGCAATCGGTGCGGGCGTCATTCTTTTTGAACTTTCGTCAATCTGGACGTTCGGGCTCGGCGCGGCGGTCATCACGACCTTTGCGGTTGTCGGCTGTCTTATCGTGCGGCAGAAAATAGCGATTAAAGAGCAGATGAAGCTCCTCCGAGAACAGGAAGTCCAGAACAGCGATATGCGTTTTCAGGCGATGGTCGAAAACTCGTCCGATATGATTACGATTCGCGACCATCAGGGAAATCTCCGCTTTCGCAGCTCGTCCATCAAAAATATCCTCGGCTACGAGCCGGACGAATATGCCAACCGGGCTTCCTACGATTTGATTCACCCGGACGATATGCCGGCGATTAGAACGTCTTCCGAAGCATTGGCAAAAGGTGAAATCGATATGTTTCAAATCGAATACCGCTGCCGCCACAAAGACGGCTCGTGGCGCACGCTCGAAGGCATCGCGCGCAAATACGACGACGAAACGATTGACCTGCACGGCATTATCGTCAATTCGCGCGACATTACCGACCGCAAAACGGCGGAAAGACAGCTTCGCGGCTACACCGCCAAGCTCGAACAATCGAACCGCGAATTACAGGAATTCGCTTACGTCGCCTCGCATGATTTGCAGGAACCGCTCCGCAAAGTGCAGGCGTTCGGCGACCGTCTGGAAAAGAAATACGCCGCCGCGCTGAGCGAGGAAGGGCGCGATTACGTCAGCCGCATGAAAAACGCCGCCGGTCGAATGCAGAACCTGATTAACGATTTGCTGACCTTTTCGCGCGTCGCGACCAAGACGCAGCCGTTTCAGTCCATCAACTTGAAAACCATCACCGAAGAAGTCGTCTCGGATCTCGAAGTCCGCATTGAACAAACCGGCGGAAGCGTTGAAATCGGCGACCTGCCGACGCTCCAAGCCGATCCGCTGCAAATGCGGCAGCTCCTGCAAAATCTTATCGGCAACGCGCTTAAATTTCACCGCGCGGGCGACGCGCCGCTCGTCAAGGTTTACGCCGAAACGGTGACGGCAAATGACGAAATGCGCGCCGCCGCCGCTGTGGACGAAACATTCTGCCGCGTGGTCATTGCGGACAACGGTATCGGCTTTGACGAAAAATATCTCGACCGCATTTTTACCGTTTTTCAACGCCTTCACGGGCGCATGGAATACGAAGGCTCGGGCATCGGCTTAGCCGTCTGCCGCAAAATCGTCGAGCGTCACGGCGGACAGATTAACGCGACCAGCGAAGAGGGAAAAGGCGCGACGTTTTTTATCGATTTACCCGTCTCACAGGAGGAGGAGGATACGAATATTCATGAAACAAAATACTAGAACAATTACGATTCTGCTGGCGGACGACGACGCCGACGACCGGATGCTCGTCCGCGAAGCCTTTGAAGAAAACCATCTCTTGAATTTGATGGACACGGTCGAAGACGGCGAGGAATTGATGGATTATCTCAATCGTCGCGGCAAATTCGCGGAAACCGCCGTTCGCCCGAGCATGATTCTGCTCGATTTGAATATGCCGCGCAAAAGCGGGCTTGAAGCCTTGCGCGAAATCCGCGCCGACGACGACCTGAAAAGCATTCCGGTCGTCGTGCTGACGACTTCCAAAGCCGAAGAAGACATCATCCGCTCGTACGAGCTGGGCGTCAATTCGTTTATCGTCAAACCCGTGACGTTTGAATCGCTGGTCGAGCTGGTCCGAACGCTCGGCAGATATTGGTTTCAGATTGTCGAATTGCCGGTCGCAGAAGGTTAGCTTCAAGTCCTAAGTCCGAGGTTGTTAGGACTCGAGACTCGGGGCTTGAGACTCACACATTTATGAACATCAATCCTGTTAAAGTTTTGTTGATTGACGACGACGAAGAAGATTATATCCTGACGCGCTACGTTTTCGATGAGTTTAAAGACCATCAGTTTAAGCTCGAATGGGTCGATAATTTTGAAGACGGACTTCGTGCGGTGGGTGAAAACCGGCACGATATTTACCTGGTTGATTATCGTCTGGGCGAAGGCACCGGCTTGGAGCTCCTGCGCGAAGCGATAAAAAACGGCTGCCCCGCGCCGATAATTCTGCTGACCGGGCAGGGCGACAAGGAAATCGATTTTCAGGCGATGCAGGCGGGCGCGGCGGATTATCTGGTCAAAAGCGAGCTGACCGCGCCGCTGCTCGAGCGCGCCATTCGTTACAATTTGAAACACGCCCGCTCGCTCGAAGAAATTCAAAACTCGGAAGCCAAATTTCGCTCCGTCATTCAAACGGCGAGCGACGCTATTCTGCTCGCCGACGAAAAAGGCAAAATCACGCTCTGGAACAAAGCCGCCGAATCGATTTTCGGTTACCGCGAAGAGGAAATCGTCGGTTTCCCGGTAACTTCGATTATGGGCGTCAAATACGCTCAAAAAGCCATATCCGCCGGGCTGCAATTTACGCTCGAAAACGTTTTGAAACCGTTTGACGGCAAGCTCATCGAATCGACCGGACGGCGCAAGGACGGCAGCGAGTTTCCGTTGGAGCTTTCCGGCTCGGTCTGGCGAACGAGCGACGGCGTTTATTACACGGGAATTTTGCGCGACATCACCGAGCGCCGCGCGGCGGAAGACCGGCTGGTTCACGAAGCGACGCACGATTCTTTGACGGGACTGCCGAACCGCGCGCATTTTACGACGATTTTGCAGGACGCGATTACCTGCTCGAAGGAAAACGAAAATCACCGGTTCGCCGTGCTTTTTCTCGACCTCGACCGTTTTAAGGTCATCAATGACGGACTCGGACACGTTATCGGCGACAAACTCCTTATCGCGCTTGCCGGGCGGCTCGCGTCCTGCGTCCGTCCGGGCGACGTCGTTTCGCGCTTCGGCGGCGACGAATTTACGATTTTGCTCAATAAAATCGGCGATTGTTCCGGCGTCACGGAAGTTGCCGAAAGATTGCAGCAAAAGTTGAGCGAGCCGTTTTTTATCGACAGTTTTGAAGTTTTCACCTCCGCGAGCATCGGGATTATACTCTCGGAAGCATCCTACGGCGACCCCGAAAGCTTCCTGCGCGACGCCGATACGGCGATGTATCGCGCCAAAGAAACGGGCAAGGCGCATTACGAGATTTTCAACAAGGCGATGCACGTCCGCAACATGAATCTTCTGCAGATGGAAAACGATTTGCGAAAGGCAATCGAGCGCGACGAATTCTGTGTCTATTACCAGCCGATTGTAATGCTCGAATCCGCCGAAACCAACGAATTCGAGGCTTTGGTGCGCTGGAATCATCCCGAGCGCGGCTTTATCTCGCCGAACGAGTTTATCCCGGTCGCGGAAGAAACCGGTCTGATTGTCCAGATCGGCGAATGGGTTTTGAGAGAATCGTGCCGGCAAATCAACGAATGGCGAAAGCTGTTTCCGCACAAACAGCTTTCCGTGAGCGTTAATCTTTCCGCCAAGCAGCTGATGCACCCGAATCTCGTCCGGCGCGTCAAGGAAATTATGAGCGGGGGAAACCTGCCGCCCGTTTGTTTAAAGCTCGAAGTGACGGAATCGATGGTCATGGACAACGCGGAAATGGCGCTCGAAGTTCTCTCGGAGCTTTGCGCGCTCGGCGTGCGCCTGAGCACGGACGATTTCGGCACGGGCTATTCCAGTTTAAGTTACCTGCACCGTTTTCCGTTCGAACGCCTGAAAATCGACCGTTCGTTTGTCGGCAAGATGGATTCGGACGCGAAATCCGAAGAAATCGTCCGCACGATTCTGACTTTGGCGGAGAACCTGCATCTGGAAGTCGTCGCCGAAGGCATCGAAACCGAAAAGCAGTTTTTGCGGCTGCGCGAGCTTGGCTGCGCGCTCGCGCAAGGCTACTTTTTCTCAAAACCGGTCGCCGCCCGCGAAGCCGAAAAAATCCTGCGCGACGGGTTGGATTACAAAATGCCGCTCGAAATCGTTAATCATTCGTTTTCGATTGATAACGAGACGGTTCTTGAAGTTACCAAAGTACAGTAAACTAAAAATTAAGAATGCAAAATTAAAGAAAGCGTTTGATTAATTCGAGATTATCGAAATCAAACGCTTTCTTTAATTTGTAACTTTTAACTTTTAACTGCTTACCGAGGTTTGGCGTTTTTCACGTATTTATCAAACCAGTTTACCATTTCATAAAGCGTGTGTTCGGTCGATTCTTTCGCCGCGTAGCCGTGCGCTTCGAGCGGGAGCATGACGAGTCGCGCCGTGCCGCCGTTGCCTTGAATCGCGGCGAAAAGACGTTCGGACTGAATCGGGAACGTGCCCTGATTGTTGTCCGCTTCGCCGTGAATCATCAAGAGCGGCTCGTTGATTTTGTTGGCGAAAAAGAACGGCGAAACCTGCGTGTAGATATTCGTCGCCTGCCAGAAATTGCGCTCTTCGTCCTGAAAACCGAACGGCGTCAAGGTTCGGTTATACGCGCCCGAACGCGCGATTCCGGCGCGGAAAATGTCGGAATGCGCGAGCAGATTCGCCGTCATAAACGCGCCGTAACTGTGCCCGCCGACGCCGACCCGGTCGCGGTCGGTGACGCCCATTTCGACCGCTTTATCAATCGCGGCTTGCGCCGAATCGACGATTTGTTTGATAAACGTGTCGTTTTTCGTTTCCGGCGGTCCGATGACCGGCATCGAGGCATTGTCCAGAACCGCGTAGCCCTGCAAAAGGAAGAAAAGATGCGAAATTCCGCCGATTGACGTGAAACGATTCGGCGAACCCGTGATTTGTCCGGCGGTTGAAGCGTCGGTAAAGCTTTCGGGATAAGCCCAGACGACGGTCGGAAGCCGCGTTCCTTCAACATAATTCGGCGGCAGATAAAGCGTGAACGACAGATCGACGCCGTCGGCGCGTTTGTATTTGACGATTTGCTTTTTGATACCGCGAAGCTGCGGCGCCGGGTCGGCGAAATTAGTGATTTGTTTTACATCTTCTTTACCTCCAGCATTAAGTCCAACTGCGGAAATTTTATTTGAAAACAAATTTGGCGGCGTTTTTAAATCTTCCTTTCTGGTAATAATATTTATCGACATAAGACCTGTTGAATCTTTCTCAATACCGTTTGCGGAAAACGAAACAAAACTTTCATACGAGTCTTTGTCTGAGCGAAAGGCTTCCCAAGTCTTCAAATCTTTCAAATTCAACATCCGCAAAAATGGTCTATCGCCTTCGGACGAAGCGCCCGCGCCGGCGAGAAAAATCTCGTCGCCGTTTTGCTGGATGACGCTGTAGCCGTTCGGCAAACGCTTAGTAACGGGTTGCCCGATGTCGTTGTAACGGTCGTTGATGTTCAAGTCCGAAATCAGCTTCGGCGTCTGCGGGTTGCGGTAATCGATTGCAAAAATGCGGCGCTGCAATTTTTCGCGATTGAAGTCGTAAAAAAGCATCAAGCCGTCCTTTTCGCCGAACTGTCTGCCCTGATAGCGCTGCTCGATTGTGACCAAATCCTTCGGCTGCGCGGTAAACGGCGCGGGCAGCGTGACGAGCTTGTCGCGCGGCGTGATTTTTTTGCGCGTGTCGCCGCCGTCCAGAGCTTCCACCCACATCAGGGACGCGGCTTCGGTCGGAATCCAATCAAGACCGCGCGGTCCGACCGGCACGCCCTGAACAGGCAGATTGTCCTGCAATGGAAGACTCGCCACTTTGTAAACCGTCTTGCCGTTTATGTCCCAGACTTCGATGTCTTTCGGGAAACGGTTGAGCGGGAAAAGATACGAAAACGGGCGTTTGATGCGCGTCGTTAGGATATATTTGCCGTCGGGCGAGACTTCCGCCGTATCGAAAATTGCCGGTTCGCTCAACGTTTTTACTTTGCCGTCAACGCCGACAATCGCTAATTGCGAGGTGGCGTAATATTCAAACAGATTTTCGTCGTTCGGCGATTTCAGCAAATCCTGAAACGTCTGGACAGCGCCCGATTTTCCGGCGGTTTCCTGAATATTCGGCGAATTCGGGACGAAATTTTGATAGCCGGGAGCGGTCGCGCGTTTCGCGGGAACGAGATTGACCATCAAAGATTTCTGGTCGGGCATCCAGTCGAATCCGCCGACCGCCGTGTTGACGAGCGCATTTTTAACCTGCGTCGCTTTCGCGGTCGCGGTGTCGATTATCCAGAGCTGAATGCCGGTCGGCGTAATGTTTCCGGCAGCGATGTATTTTCCGTCCGCGCTCCATGTGGGCGAGATAATCTGCGCGCCTTCCGGCAGCGCGACCGGCATCTCGCGACCGTCCGCAATGTTTTTCAGTGTCAGCTTGACGAAATACAACTGGCGGTGCTGACCGTTCGTGTTCGGGTTTATGCGCAGACCCGCAAGCCGCAGCATCGGCTGTGCAAGTTCGGAAATCGGCGGATAGCGCAGCGGTTCGAGCAGCGCGATTTTATCCTTCGCCGGTGAAACGGAACTCGAAGGAATCGCGGGCGCGTTCAGAATGTCTTCAATTTCCTTCGGCGGTTTTTGATATTGCCCAAAGGCGCTGCCGGTAAACAATAAAACGGCAAAAAGCAAAAGTAGTCTTTTCATGTCTTCTCCTTTAAATAAAAATAAATAAAAAATTGGAACGAGGGTCGTCACGGACGGCAAACGCCTGGACGCGGGGCGTTCCAATTTATTTGATTTTTCCTAAATTATCTAAAACTATTTCCGCGACGCTCGGAATGATGTTGCGTTCGGCGGCGAAATTCTCGGTAAAAACGACGAGCACGAACTTCAATCCATCCGGCGTTTCGATGTACGCCGCGTCGTGGCGCGTCTTCGATGTCCAGCCGGCTTTCGACCACAGCCGCGCGTCTTTCATGCCTTTGTTATTGAGCGCGATGCCGGTAAAACCGTGCGCCTGATCGTCCGGGTCGCTTGATTCGCCCGAAAAGTCACGCTTCATCAGATTCATCATGACGGCGGTGCGTTCGGGCGTGTTGGTTTTGCCCAGAACGATTTCCGCGAGCAGCCGCGCGGTCGCATTCGTCGTCAGCATGTTGCGGTTGTTCCCCTTGTAGCCGCGAAACTGCTGTTCTATGCCGTAGGCGTCTTCGCAGAAGGTTTTTTGATTGACGTTGATGTTTCGATAACCCTGCGCATTTATGTAAAAGCGGTTGACGATGTTACGTTTGTACGACCATAGGGTGAATTCCTTTTCGGGCAGCTCCGCGCCGCTCGAAACGCCGGTCAGAACGTCCAGAATATACTGCGTCGCTTCGTTCGACGAAACGACAATCATATCCTTAAGCCCGCGTTCGAGCTCGGGCGTCAATTTTACCTGACCGAGTTCGAGCCAGTGTTCGAGCGCGTTCATATAAAACATCTTGACGACCGACGCCGGATAGATTTTTTCCTCGCCGCGAATGCTCGCCGTCCTTAAATTGTTCGCGTCGCGTAGGTCAATCAAGGTCGCGGCGACGTTTTCAGCCTTGAGGTTTTTATTCTTGAATTTTTCGAGCGTTTCGTTGACGGCAGAATCGAGAAGCGTTTGAAGCGCGGGCGAATTCTTAAGCGCTGCCGGTTTATAACCTTTCGGAAACGTAAATTCCGGCTGTCCGGAACTCGACGGATCAACCTTTTGGGCGTGTCCAGAAGCGCAAAACGCACAAAATACGACCAGACAAAAGAGCGCGGCAACCAGTTTTTTCATTTAATTTTCCTCTGAAAGTTTTGCGGAAAGTGTTATTTCAGAGTATAAACGAAAAGCGGTTGAAAATTCCACATTCGAGATTCAAGATTCAAGATTAAAATTTTGGGTCTCCAATCTTGAATATTAAATCTTGAAACTTGAATCTAAAAAATGTCAGAAGAAAAACTTGTTCGCGGCATTAGCCGCTGGGATTTGACGGCGATTGCGATAAACGCGATTATCGGCACCGGGATTTTTCTGCTTCCGGCAAAAGTCAGCGGGTTGATCGGCAATTACAGTATTTTTGCGTTTTTTGCCTGCGCCATCATTGTCGGGGCGATTGTCGTCTGTTTTGCCGAAGTTTCGAGCCGGTTTGAAACGACCGGCGGAATGTATCTTTACGCGCGCGAAGCCTTCGGTCCGGCGGTCGGCTTCGAGGTCGGCTGGCTTTACTGGATGGTTCGCGTAACGACTTTTGCGACCAACTGTAACGCGCTGCTGATTTATCTGAAATTCTTTTTCAAGCCCGAAAATGAAGAGCTTTGGCGGTATTTAATCGTGAGCGTCGTTGTTCTGGTGATTACGCTCGTGAATTTCATAGGCGTCCGGCAGTCGGCGGTCCTGACTAATATTTTTACGGTCGGAAAGCTCGTGCCGCTTTTTGTTTTCGTGTTCGTCGGCGTGTTTTTTATCAATCCCGCCAATTTTACGTTCGGCGAAGTTCCCGCATACACTTCATTTTCGGGCGCGGTTTTGATTTTGATTTATGCCTTTGTCGGTTTTGAAGCGGCGGTGATTCCTGCCGGGGAAACGAAAGACCCGCAGAAAGCGATGCCGTTTGCGCTTCTCACGGCGCTCGCATTTTGCGCCGTGTTATTTATCATTATTCAGTTTGTCGCCATCGGAACTCTGCCCGAACTGGCGAAATCCGAACGCCCGCTGGCGGACGCCGCCGGAAATTTCATGGGAAGTTTCGGCGCGGCTTTCATCATCGTCGGCGCTATTATTTCCAGTCTCGGAAACCTGAACGGCAGTTTTCTGGCGGCGTCGCGGCTTCCGTTTGCGATGAGCGAACAAAAGGAGCTGCCGCAAATTCTGGCGAAAACGCACCCGAAATTCAAAACGCCTTACGCCGCGATTTTCCTGACTTCGCTCGTGATTTTCGCTTTTACAATTTCAACCTCGTTCCTTTCGGCGCTGACCATTGCGACGATTACGCGCCTGCTCGTCTATGCGGCAACCTGCGCGTCTTTGCCGGTTTTTCGTGCGCGCGAAAACGCGCCGCCGGCAAAATTCACTGCGCCTTTCGGAATCGTTGCGGCGGTTTTGTCACTGGTTCTGATTGTCTGGCTTTTAACGGAGAACGTCGATTACAAAAAGGAAGGCTTGGTAATGCTCATTATGGCGGCTCTCGGGTTGGTCATTTATTTCGCCTACCGGTTTTTCAGAAGAAAAGCGATTTGATTGGAGTATTTAGTCGACTCTTCTGCGTGCCCGCTTTCGCCTTTTCGACTTTATGCAAAACACCGTCAAAATTGCGTCGTAAAAGCGAAGAAATCCGACATTTATGAGAAAAATATTATTTGTTTTAAGTCTTTTGCTCCTTTCCGGCACGATTGAAGCGCAGACGAAAGTGGTGCCGATTGTTGACCTGAAAATCCGCGGGCTTTTGGGCGGCGTCGAAAACGGCAAATTTTTGGACGCGAAGACGACTGTTCAAAAACTCGCCGCCGAGCAAAATTACAAACTTTTTCTGCCGGACGGAACGAACGGAAATCTGCTGCTTAAAAAGCCGACCAACGGGCAGGACGTTTGCGACGATTTCTATAATCTGGAAATGGACGCCGGGTCTGAAGCGGAAAAAAGATTCGAAAAAGGCGGCATCGGGCTGGGACTCGGTTACGGCTGGAAACCGCAGCCGCGCAGCCTCAAATCGATTGATTTGAACAATCCGGAATACAAAAAAATCGTCAATGACTTTCTGCGCTCGAAAGGCATCACGCTGCCGGTTGCCAGATTGAGTCAGGCTATCAGAGCCGATCTGGACGGCGACGGTCAGGAAGAAGTGCTGCTGTCGGCGACGCGCGTTGTCGATTACGAAAAGAAAAAAGCGCGGACCGCTTACGACGAGTATTCGGTCGTCCTGCTTCGCAAAATCATTAACGGAAAGCCGCAGAATATTTTGCTCGGCGGCGAATTCGTGCCGAAAAGTCGCGGCGTTTACGACGGCTATCAATACTCGGTTTCGTCGGTCGCTGACCTGAACGGTGACGGCAGGATGGAAATCATTCTTTACTCCGCGTATTACGAGGGCAGCGACGTGCAGGTTTTTGAAATGAAGAGAAACAAACCCGTCGAGGTCGAAACTTTAAGAGTCGGCTGCGGCATCTGAAGCTGATATTTCGGGAAAAAAAAGATGAAAACTTTACCGGCAATTTTATTTGTAATTTCGCTCTCGTTCGCCGCCCGGGCGCAGGTGGAACTCGTGCCGATTGTCGAAGCGCAGAGCGGCGGGCTGATGGGCGGCACGGAAAACGGCAAATATCTGGACGCGAAAACAACCTTTGCACGGCTCAAAGGCGAACAAAAGTATTCGCTCTTCGGCATTACGGGCAGAACCGGCGATTTGACGGCGACCGTCGAAGCGCCGACGCCGGACGAGCCGTGCGACGATTTTTATTATGCGAAAACCGGGTTCGACGGGGAAACCGGCACGGCAATCGGCGCGGGATTAACCTGGAATCCCGTGCCGCGAAAACCATCGGCGATCAATCAGAACGATAAAACCTACCTTAAAATCGTTGCCGATATTCTACGCGCGAAAGGCGTTCCGCCGTCGGAAGCGAAAATCGAACAAGCCGTCAGAATCGACCTCGACGGCGACGGGCGTGACGAAGTTCTTTTGACGGCAAGCTCCTACGGCGGAAATATCGAGCCGCGCGCGAAGGCGAACGATTACTCGTTCGTGCTGCTGCGGAAAATCGTCGGCGGGAAAGCGAAAAATATCATTATTATCGAAGAATACGTCAAAAAGAAAATACAATTCGGCGCGCCGAATCGTTTCGAGATTTCGTCGATCGCCGATCTCAACGGCGACGGCAAGATGGAAATCGTGCTTTACAGCGAATATTATGAAGGCAACAGCGCTTTCGCGTACGAATTGAAAGGCGATAAACTCGTCGACATCAAATCGCTCGGAACCGGCTGCGGGGTTTAGTTTATTAAACTTAGCACCTTTATTTGGACGGCGGGAAATTAATCTTTTTTCCTGCCGGGACGTCCCCTCGGCGCTAAGAAAACTTTTAAGTTAATTGATAGTTTTTTCGTAAATCAGGCGCAATCCTTCGAGCATCAGGTTTTCGTCAACCGTTTCGATTAACTCGCAATTTTCGGCAATCAAATTTGCGAATCCGCCGGTCGCGACCGTCTTCGGTTTTTCGCCGAGTTCGGCAATCATTCTTTTCAGGATTCCTTCCGTCAATCCGATGTAGCCGTAAAAAACGCCCGATTGAATCGACTGTGCGGTCGAATTGCCGATGACGGTTTCGGGTTTGCGGATTTCGACGCGCGGCAGCTTTGAAGTTTTGATAAAAAGCGCTTCCGAGAGCGTGTTGATGCCCGGCGTGATGATGCCGCCGAGATACTCGTTTTTCGAGTTGACAACGTCAATCGTCGTCGCCGTTCCGAAATCGCAAACTATCACGGGCGCGCCGTAAATTCGAGCCGCCGCGAACGCCGCGACGATGCGGTCGATGCCGAGATTTTCGGGCAGGAAATATTTGATTTCCAAACCGAAATCCGCGCGGTTATCAACAAAAACCGGCGTCTGGTTAAAATATTTTTCGCCGAGCGCGCGAAACGCCTCGTTCAGTTCGGGAACGACCGAGGAAATGACGATAGCTGAAAATATTTGATTTAATTCTTCCTCGACCGAAAGATAAATGTCGGCGGCGGTTTTGCTGCGGATGGTCGGGATAATCAGGCGTTTCGTGAGCTTGGCGTTATCGAAAACGCCTATTTTCGTGGAAGAATTGCCGATGTCAATTGCTAAAAGCATAAAAATGGAAAATGGAAAATGGAAAACGGAAAATTATTGAATTTTATTTTCCGTTTTCCATTTTCCATTTTTCGTTGAATGTCTATCCCTGCAGCGGCAGTCCGTCGTAAACGACCTGCCAGCCGTTTTGGCGGCTTGTGCGAAGACTTTTGTTGAACCATTCGATAGCTTTTTCGGGGTCGTCGTAAAGCTGCACGGCGGGCTGCGCTTCGCGCGGGTCGACGCGGCAAATCGCGCCGCCTTCGGTCGCGGTTTTGACGCAGAGCAGGGCAATCATATTGTTTTTTGAGAGCACGGCGGTGCGCACAAAAACGTCGTCCGTCTCAAATTCATCAAACTCTTCAAAATTGCCGTCGAAATCCTCGAACCCTAAGTCTTCGTTATCAAAATCAAAATCGTTGCTCATAAAATCGTATAAATATTCAAATTAAAATTGGGTCTAATTACACGTTACACGCTTGCGGCGCGAAATTCAATTCATATTTAACTTCCGAGAAGTTTTTGACCAGCAGTTCTTCATCCAGTTTATTTCCGGTGCGCCGGTCGATTCGCTGACGCCAGATTTCGTTCGCGCGATAATTTCTGCCGTCTTTTTGCACAAACTCGTGATTCTTTTCGAAAACGTGATAAGTGTTCGGCAGCTGCCGCTCGCAAAGAATCGAGCCTTTCAGATGCTCGTCCGTGAGGCGCACGCGAATCTGAAACGTGTGCTCGGTCGGATTAAAAAAGCGCAAGTCGATGTAATTGTAAAAAACGCTCGCGCCGCTGCCGAACGGTAAAACGCGGCGGTCGTCGGGAAACGGGTCGAAGCTGTGATGATGCCGCTCGGTAATCTGCATGGGCGAATGAAAAGCCATCCACAAAAGCAGGTTGGCAAGCTGGCAAAGTCCGCCGCCGATACCGGTTTTTATCTTGCCGCGCGATAATTGCAAGCCTTCCAGATATCCTTTTTCGGCGGTTGCTTTGCCGACTCGCTGCCAGAACGAAAACGTTTGTCCGGGGCGAATCAAAAGTCCGTCAATATTTGCCTGCGCGATTTTCAGGTTAGTGACTTTATTTTCCTGAAACCGCATATCAAGTGTTCCCAATTTGCGGCGCAGCAATGATTGATGATTTTTGACCCCGTATAAAAGCGATTCGGGCTGCTGCTCGTGCGCAAACGCGACCGCATTTTTGGCGTCTGCCATGCGGCGCGAAAGCCGCAGCTGCCAGATGCGCGTGTGATAAAAAATCGGGTGAATCTCCGAAAGTCTTTTTTTCATAAATTGTTTTCACCACAGAGTCCCTGGAGTGGCGCACAGAAAATAAATTTAAAGAAACTCCGTGTTTCTAGGTTGAATCTGCTCTTAAATTTTCAACATCGCCCGCGTGAACCGTACGTATTTCGCCCGAATCAAGTTCCACGCGCAAGGCTCCGTTTTCTTCTATTCCGCGGGTGATGCCGTGGATGGTTTCATTTTCCAGCACGACCCTGACCGGTTTGCCGTTTGCGTAGGACGAACGATTTGTCCATTCCGCTCGTATCCGCGCGGCGCCGCCGGCAGCGTACAAAATATCGCAGAAAGCGGACAGAAAAAAGGTCAGCTTTTGCAGTAAAATTTCCGTGTCCGCTGCCTGACCGGTTTCGGTTTCGATTGATGTCGCCGCGCCGGCAATTTCAGGCTGAAAGCTGGTTTGTTTCAGATTGATTCCGATGCCGGCGACGACTGCTAAGCCCTTCGCGGTCTCAGCGGTCTCCGCCAAAATGCCGCAAATTTTTTTGCCCGCGACGTGAATGTCGTTGACCCATTTTATATCGCAGTCAAGCGGGTAAAGCGCTTTGAGCGTGTCGTGAACCGCCGCCGCGCTCATTAAAGTGATGAGCGGCAAAAAGCGAGCTTCAAGCTTTGGGCGCAAAACGACGCTGAAAAAAAGTCCGGCGTCTTTTTCCGATACCCAGACGCGCCCGTGTCGCCCGCGTCCCGCCGTCTGCTGCCGCGCGACGACGCACAAACCTTCATCCGCGCCGCGCCGCGCCTGATTTAAGGCTTCGGTGTTGGTCGATTCGATTGTCTCGAAACGCAGGATTGTAAAGTTCATCGGGTAAGATTTTTAACGCCGGCGGCGCTAAGAAATTTTCCAAAGCGAATCGACAAAATATTTCTTCTTATCAAAGAAATTTTGTTTGACCTCGAAGCCGCTCGTGCGCGCTAAATCTTCAATCATCTCCAGACTGTATTTTTGCGAAATCTCCATAAAAATCGGCTCCCACGCCCCGAAATGAAAGGTTTGATCGAGATGCTCGATAAAAACTCTCTGTTCCTCGCGGCTGATTAAAAACGAGCGCGCCGCGCATTCGGTCGGGCGATAAATAGCGTAGTGCGAAAATTTCGCCAAATCGAAATTCGCGCCCAGTTCGCGGTTTATACGGCGCAGAAGATTGAGGTTAAACTGTGCCGTGACGCCTGCCGCGTCGTCATACGCCGCTAAAATCACGCGCGGGTCTTTTTGCAGATCAAAACCGGTAAAGAGTAAATCCTGCGCATTCATCACCTCGCGGAGGTGCCGGAAAAACTCGATTGACGCGGCGCGCGAAAAGTTGCCGATGTTCGAGCCTAAAAAAAGCAGAATCTTCGGACGCGCCGATTCGGTTTTCAAGGTTTCCAGAATCCGAAAATAATCGCCGATCCGGGCATCTATTTTCAGAGCGGGAAAGCGGTCGCGAAATTTTTCGGTCAGAGAATCGACCGCCTCGCGCGAAATATCAATCGGCGAATAAGTGAAATCCGCTTTGGCGCGCAGAAAATAATCAATCAAAACCGCGGTTTTCGTGCCGTCGCCCGCGCCGAGTTCGATAAGGTCGAACTCGGCGCTTTTTTCGGCGAAAGCTTCGAAAATCGCGGCGGCTTGCGTTTCGAAAATCTCGAATTCCGAGCGCGTCAAATAATATTCGGGCAATTCCATGATTTTTTGGAAAAGCCTTGAGCCCTCGTCGTCGTAAAAATATTTTGACGAAAGCGATTTGGGAGTTGAAGACAAACCTTTCAGAACGTCTTCCGAAAATGTGTCGTGTTTGGATGCATAGGATGTTTGCATATTTTAGATTTCAGATTACAAATTACAGATTTCAAAATGTTTTCAAGCCAAAAATGTTTTCAGGTCAATCTGTGATTCGTGATTCGTAATTTGTTATTATTCGGCAAGCCGAATTCCCGTAAACTGCCAGCGCAGGTGCGGGTGGAAAAAGTTCCGGTAAGTCGGGCGGCTGTGCGCGGCGGGCGTCGCCACCGAGCCGCCGCGCAGGACCATTTGATTTATCATAAATTTACCGTTGTATTCGCCGACCGCGCCCGCCGCTTTTTTAAAATTCGGATATGGCAGGTAAGCCGAATTCGTCCATTCCCAGCGCCGTCCGAAGTCGAATTTCGCGCTTGCCGCTTCCCATTCAAACTCGGTCGGCAGCCGCGCGCCCTTCCAATCGGCAAACGCCGCCGCCTCGTAAAACGAAACGTGACAGACGGGAGCATCCGGTTTTACGGGGCGCAAACCGGCGAGCGTAAAATTAAACCATTCGCCGTCGCGTTTTACCCAGTAGAGCGGCGCTTCGACCTCGTTTTGATTAACCCAATCCCAGCCCTCGGAATGCCACAGATTAAAATTACGGTAACCGCCGCCCTCGATGAATTCCAGAAATTCGGCGTTTGTGACCGGATTTTCATTCAGCGAAAAATCGTGCAGAAAAACTTTGTGCCGCCCGAGCTCGTTGTCGAAACAAAAACCTTCGCCCGCAAAACCGATTTCGTAAATTCCCTCATTTATTTCGACCGCTGCGCCGCCGCACGTGGTTTCACACTTTTCCTCAATCGCAAAATTCTCCCGGTAAACCGGGAAAAGCGGGTTGCGGCTTAAGATAAACTTGAAATCGGACAGAAAAAGCTCCTGGTGCTGCTGTTCGTGGTTTAAGCCCAGGATAACCAAATCCTTTATCTCTTCGCCCAAATCCGGCGCTAAAAGCTCGTCCATCGCGCGGTCGACGTATTTGCGATATTCGTAAACTTCGGCGACGGTCGGGCGCGATAAATCGCCGCGGTTGTCGCGCCGCGTGCGTTCGCCGATTGAATTGTAATAGCTGTTGAAAAGAAAGCCGAAATCCGCGTTGAAAACCTCGTAATTTTTCGCAAATCGCTTCAAAATCATCTCTTCGAAAAACCAGGTCGTGTGCGCGATGTTCCATTTCGGCGGCGAAACATCGACCGTTGGCTGCGGAATGTAATCTTCCGTTTCGAGCGGCGCGCAAAGTTCTTCCGTATAGGCGCGGACTGCCTGAAAAAACGCCGGTAAGTCGAGTTTCGATTTTGACGGAAAGGTGGCTTGCATATTTATTATTAAAACAAAATTTCGCCCGTCAAACAAAATTTTTTTCGGGTTTTGATAAGAATTGTGCACCGGTAAAGTTTTATTCCGTGCCGGCGGTGCGGGAAAGTTTTTTGATTGATTCGCGGCAGATTTCCGCCAGATAGTAATCCTTCGAACTCAAGTTTGCCTGCAAAACCGGCAGCGCCGCCGGGTCGCCGACCGCGCCGAGCGCGAAAGCCGTTTCGCGTTTCGCGTCGTCCGACTCACGCGCGCTTTGCAGGATTTGCACGAGCGCGGGAACGACAACGCGAAATTGCGGATAGCGGGCGGCGAGATTCTCATATTTTTCGAGCGTGACGAACTTAAACTCTTCGGGCAGAAAACTTTCGGGCGTGACGGTGTAAGACTGCCGGATTTGAATAATCTGCGCGATTTGCCCGGCACTGCGCGCGGCGCTGCGGCGCAGAAATTCGTTGTCGCCGGTGGGATTTTGTTTAAGAATTTGGGTTAGAAAATCAATCGCCGAAGCGTCGCCGATTTCGCCCAGGGCGACGACGCAGGCGTTTTTAACCTCGACGGATTTGTCTTTTTGAAAAGTTTGAATGAGCGGATTGACGGCGGAAGAATTTTGGATTTTGCCGAGCGCATAAGCCGTTTCGCGGCGGACGATTTCCGCTTTGTCCTGCAAATTCGGTGAAAGCGCATTAAAAGCCTCGTCTTTCGGCAAAAAAATAACCGAAAATGCGGCGGTCGCGCGGACGATTTCGTCCTTATCGCGAAGCGCCGGCAAGCCGATTCGCGAAGCCTCTTCCGTTTGCCGGTTGCGGATTTCAAACAGCGCGCTGCGTTTTTGTTCCGTGCTGCCGGAGCGAATTTGCCCGGCTAAATTTTCGAGCGTTTGCGCCGAAAGATTTCCCGCCGGAGCGCCAAAGGCGCAAAGAAATACGAGCAAGCAAAAAACTGCTCGAAAATTCGTAATTCGTAATTCGTAATTCGTAATTGAATTGCTCACGCCG
>DASWRC010000149.1:0-1814 GCA_036403375.1 Pyrinomonadaceae bacterium | reverse complement strand
ATCGTTTTTCCGTTTGCGATTGTCGGGTTTTATTATCTTTTGTCCCGAAAGTTTCCGTCGAAAACATTTATTTTCAGCCTTTTTTGGGGAACTTTGATTGCAATTGCGGTCGCCTGTCTATGGTATCTGCCGATGTACCGCGTGAACGGCTGGAAATTCATCGACGAGTTTTTTATCCAGCATCATTTCGAGCGCTACACGTCGAATAAATACCAGCACCCGCAGCCGTTTTACTTTTTTTTCTGGGTTCTGCCGCTGATGACTCTGCCGTGGCTGCCGTTTTTCTTCGCGTCAATCTGGAATTTGATTAAAGGAATTATTCCCCGCAAAGACGCAAAGACGCAAAGTAAAAATCTCCTCTTGTCTTCTTCTCCGCTTGTCCTCTTCTCAACGGCGTGGCTGCTCGTGCCGCTCGTTTTTTTCTCGCTTTCCGGGTCAAAATTGCCGGGTTATATTCTGCCTGCGGTACCGGCGGCGATTATTTTAACGGCGCAGTACGCCTTCGGATTTGTTCAAAAATCGCGGTTGCGGCAAATTATCGTGCAGGCGGTCGCGGTTCTGACGCTGATGGTAATCGCCGTGCTCGCACAATTTTTCGTGACCGGTATGCTGCACGAAGAAACCGTCAAACACCTGATTAATACGGCAGATTCGCGCGGCTACGCGAATGAAAAGGTGCTGACCGTCGATACCGTTTCGCATTCCGCCGAGTTTTATGCGGCGGGCAGGCTGCTGCGCGAAGCGGACGGCAAACAAAAACGTCTCTACGGCGTTTCGCAGGTCATCGAAGAAATGAACCGTCTGAACACGAATCAAACTCTGGTCTTGATTCCGAAGGCTTATATGAACCAACTCACGAGAGGCAATCTGGTCGATGTGCAGGAACTCGGCGACAATGGCGAGCTGTCGATTGTGCTGGTCAGATTAAAGTAAAAATTTACCGCAATTTTTGAAAGTAATAGCTGATAAGTGATAAGAAACCTTTCACCTCTCACCTCTCACTTTTCATCTATTGCGGAACCTCGCTTTTATGTCGCCGCGCTTAAATTTTGCCAATAAAATGCTATCATAAATAAAATTCAAGGCGGGGTTTAACAAATTGGAAAAGATTCATCCGACAAAGGCACTGGAAAAGATTCACCCAACGAAAACGGGCGTTCACGTTATTGCGATATTTGAAGCCGTCAAAGGCACGCTCGGGCTAATTGCCGGATTCGGTATCCTGTCGCTCATTCACCGCGACATTGCCGAGTTTGCCGACGACCTTGTAGAAGTTCTGCATCTCAACAGCGAAGGACATCTGGCGCACCGGATTGTCGAAACCGTGACCCGGCTCAATCCCTCAAACATTAAAGTCTTTTTCTTTCTCGCGCTTCTTTATTCCGCCGTCCGGTTTATCGAGGCTTACGGTCTGTGGCGTTTGCGCGCGTGGGCGGAATGGTTTGCGATTATTTCCGGCTCGCTTTACGTGCCGGTCGAGATTTACGAGATTTTCCAGAAGCCGACCGTTTTCCGCGTGTTGATTTTGCTTGCCAACATCGCCATCGTCCTATATCTTTATTCTTTCCGCCGAGAGCAGAAACACGAGCAGGAAATTCACGAAAGCGAGATTGCCGAACAGAGTCATTAACTATGCCGGATTACGTTAAACTTCCCTTTCAATTCGACGCCGCGCTTCTCGAAGACGACTTACGACAGGTCGCGCCGGACGAATGGATAAAACATTTCAATCAATACACTTACGAAGGCGATTGGAGCGTCGCCGCGCTTCGTTCAAACGGCGGCAAGACGAAACAAATCTATCCCGACCCGCA
>DASWRC010000148.1:0-21724 GCA_036403375.1 Pyrinomonadaceae bacterium | reverse complement strand
GTGGTCAGTGGTCAGCTTTACCTTTTCTGACCACCGACCACCGACCACCGACCATTTTTAAATATGTTCGACAAACTACTGGGCAACAATCACATAAAAGAAATCTTACGGCGGATGCTGGCAAAAGAGCGCGTGCCGCGTTCGCTGCTGTTTGCGGGCATCGAAGGCGTCGGCAAAAAACAGTTTGCGCTTGAGCTGGCGAAATCTTTCGTTTGTCTGAATCCGCAAAACGCGGAAGCCTGCGACCGGTGCGCGGCGTGCCGGCGTGCGGATAAATTTTCGTTTCCGAAAGCGGACGACAAAAAGGATGAATTTGAGAGAGTTTTATTTAGTGAACACCCCGACATCGGGGTTGTTATTCCTTATAAAAACGGGATTCCCGTCGATGCCGTCCGCGACCTTGAAAAAGAAGCGAATTTTCGTCCGTACGAAGCCAAAGCGCGAATTTTTATCATCGACGATGCCGATAAATTAAACAGCGCGCAGAAGAATGCGGCGAACGCGCTTTTGAAAACGCTCGAAGAACCGGCGCCGACAACTTACCTTTTTCTGATTACCGCGCGCCCGGATTCGCTGCTGCAAACGATTGTTTCGCGCTGCCAGACGATTCGTTTTGCGCCGGTTGAGACAAAAGATATTCAACAGAAAATTCTCGGGACGGAAAAGTTTTCGCCCGTTGACGCCGAGCTGGTCGCGCGGCTTTCGGCGGGCAGTATCGGGCGCGCGCTCGATTTCGATTTGGAAAAATTTCGCGCCCGCCGCGAGACGATGCTGAACGCGCTCGAAAGCCTTACGGGCAAGGCGAATCATCTCGGCTTGCTGAAAATCGGCGAGGAAATGAACGACGCCAGGAACAAGGACGATTACGAATTTTATCTCGAAATTCTGCAAACGCTGATTCACGACGTTTGGGTTTTCAGGCAGGGCGCGGACGAAAAAGCTTTTCTTAACGTCGATTTGCGCACGCCGCTGCAAAAATTGGCGCAAACCGCGACGAGCCGCCGGCTTGCCGCGTGGCTCTCGGAAATCGAAAATTTGCGCGAAACGCTCGCCGTCAACGTCAACCGCAAAATCGCGACCGACGCGCTGTTTGTCGGAATGGCGCGCGGCTAGAATTTTTCTATTATTTTCGGCGGCTCCGGTCTATAATTTCACCGAACCGTGAATAGGAATACAAAAATGCGGACTGGATTTTTCATCTTAATGCTGCTGGTTTTCGCCGTCGTCGCGAGCGGCGTTTTCGCGCAGACCGATTCCGCGCCGGTTCTGAAAGATAATTCAATCCCCGCGTCGGGCGAAGAGATTTATCAAATCGGCGACGTTCGCGGAACCGTCAGGCGCAAAGCCGTTTTGCTGCCCAAACCGCCGTTTCCGCGTGAAGCGCTCGAAGCCGGCGCGGACGGAACCGTCAAAGTCGAAGTCGTGATTGACGGCGAAGGCAGCGTCGTTTCGGCAAAAGCCGTGTCGGGAAATCCGATGCTTTATAGCATTTCGGAAGAAACCGCGCGCAAAACGAAATTCAGACGCGCCGCCCCCGCCGAACCGACCGCACGGGAAACGGGGACAATCGTTTATAGTTTCGCAATTGAAAAAGCGGGCTGGCTCAAAATCGGCTTCGACCTGGCGGTGATTCAAAAAGCGCCCAGCCTGCGCTCGTTCAGCGTGCCGCGCGTCGCCCGGGCATTTCAGCCCGATTGGACGAGCGAGCTCGAACTTCTCGGCAAACTGGCTGAAATGCGGCGCATCGAAATCGAGACGGAAAATATTTCGCCGACAAATGATAAACCGTTTCTTGTCAGAAAAACCGACCCGAACCGTAAAGGGGCGACGCAAAGCTCGATGCGAGCGGAAATTAAAATGCCGGTTCCGAACCCGCCGACCGGCGAGCGCATCGCGGCTGCGCAAAACCTGACGGCAACTTTGCAAAGTCGTCTGGCGAGCGACGAAGCGAGTTTGTGGAAATTCAATCTCGGCATCAATCTGGCAAAAGCGATGGAGCTTTCCCGCAACCCGAACGAAATGCCGAGCGCGGCTGAGCTTCTTCGGCAATCTGCCGACAGCGCGCCGAACGATATTTCGGATGAAAGTTTGGCGGCGCTGCGACAAGTTATCGAATATTATGAGAACGGACGACTAACGGTCGAGACGCGCACCGGAATCCTTAAACCTCTGAGCGTGCTTTTTAACGATAAATAGAGAATTTTAATGAGCAGTAAAGTTTTAAATAATGAGTCAGCATCCATCGGCGAGCGCGGCTTCGCCCTTTTCTGCGTTGCCGGAATGACCGCCGGAGCGGCGGTCGTCGGCTATTTCGACCCGACAACCGCCGGATTTTTCCCCGTCTGCCCGCTTTATAAAATGACCGGCTTGGCGTGTCCGGGCTGCGGCACGACGCGCGCGCTGCACGCCCTTTTGCACGGCGACATCGTAACGGCGCTCGATTACAATCTGCTGGTTCCGTTTATCCTGATATTTTTCGCGTATCTCTTCGTCTCGCTTTTTCTGACCTTTGTGCGCGGTCGCGGGCTTAATTTCAAGCCGTTTAATTCAAAAATCGTCTGGAGCTTTTTTATCTTTGCAGTTGCTTTTACGATTCTCAGAAACTTGCCGTATTACCCTTTCAATATTTTGTATCCGTAAGGTTTATAAAACCGCAGAGGGCGCAGAGAAATTATTAAAATCTCTGCGCCCTCTGTGTGTCCTCTCTGCGGTTTAAATAATTTATGAAATCTGCACGAGCGGCTTTTCTTCCGAAAGCGATTTGGCGTTGTCGCCTTCGCGGCGCAGGATTTCGACTTCCCGGACGAATTCTTCGACGATATCGACGCCGGCGACTTTGCGCATCGGGACGCCGTTTTTGAAAATCATCCCGACCTGCCGCCCGAACGTGATTCCTAACTGCGAATCGTGCGCTTCGCCCGGACCGTTGACGGCGCAGCCCATAATCGAAAGATGCAGCGGTTCTTCGATGTGCGCGAGCCGCCGCTCGACTTCCGTCACGATTTCGACGAAATTATCAACGTCGAGCCGCCCGCACGTCGGGCACGCAACGACCGTCACGCCGCGTTTGCGAAGCTCCAAACTTTTAAGAATTTCCCAGCCGACGCGCACTTCCTCGTGCGGTTCGGCGGCTAAGCTGACGCGAATCGTGTCGCCGATGCCTTCGTGCAGCAGAATGCCTAAGCCCATCGCCGATTTTATCGTCCCGCCGAACGGCGTTCCGGCTTCCGTGACGCCGAGGTGAAGCGGGTAATCGACCTTTTCCGCCATCAGTCGATACGCCGCGACCATGCGGTTGACGTCCGAGGCTTTCAAGCTGATGA
This sequence comes from Pyrinomonadaceae bacterium, assembly GCA_036403375.1. Classification (GTDB taxonomy): domain Bacteria; phylum Acidobacteriota; class Blastocatellia; order Pyrinomonadales; family Pyrinomonadaceae; genus JAFDVJ01. The sequence goes on along the minus strand of DASWRC010000148.1, from coordinate 18,401 downwards.
CGATGTCGGAAAAGCCCAAATCTTCCAGAATCCGCACGTGGCGCATTCCCGATTCGACCATCGCTTCGGGCGTCGCCGTGCCGTATTTTGCCAAGAGGTCTTTTTCCAGCGAGCCGCCATTGACGCCGATGCGAATCGGTATTTTGCGCGCTTCGGTCGCACGGACGACTTCGCGCACGCGGTCAATCGAGCCGATGTTGCCGGGGTTCAGACGAAGCTTGTCGATTCCGGCATCGAGCGCTTTGAGAGCCAGTTTGTAATGAAAATGGATGTCGGCGACAATCGGAACTTCCGTCAGTTTGCGAATTTTATGCAGCGCCGCCGCTGCGTCGTCATCCGGCACGGCGATGCGGACAATCTCGCAGCCGGCTTTTGTCATTTCCTCGATTTGTTTAATCGTTCCGTCAACGTCGGTCGTGTCGGTCTTCGTCATCGATTGGACGGCGACGGGCGCGCCGCCGCCGATTTGAATGTTTCTGACCTTAACCGCTTTTGATTCTCTCTTCATCTGATTCACCCAAAACTAAAAGGATAAACAAAGATAATAGCAAATGCTACCCTTGTCTATCCTTTTAATCACACAAAAATTTACGTCAATTTTAGAAAAACCGCGAAATATCAAGGAATAATGTAAACGCCATGAGCAGCAAAATGATTGCCAGACCGGCGAGCTGAATTTTTTCCTTAATCGCCATCGAAAGCGTTTTGCCGAAAAACGACATTACTTTTTCGATTCCCAAAACCATAATCTGCCCGCCGTCGAGCAGCGGAATCGGCAAAAGGTTAAAGACGCCGAGGTTCAGGCTAATCAGCGCCAGGATTCCGACCAGACCGGCAAATCCGGCTTCGCGGACAATCTGCGCGATAAGCTGAACGATTCCGACCGGACCCGCTAAACCGGCATCTTTTACCGAGCGCTGTCCTGAAAATAATTGTCCGAAAACTTTTCCGGTCAGGCGAATAATTTCGAGATTCGTATTAACCGCATAGCTCGCGGCGGTCGCGATGCCGACTTTTTCGCGCGTGGTAATTTTGTCCGAACCGAAAACCGTGCCGACGCGAAAAACTCCGTCGTCGCCTTGTTTCGGCTGAATCTTAATGTCTTTCTTTTCGCCGCTGCGCTCGATCGAGAGCGTAATCGGGTTTTCCTTATTTTCGCGGATCAGGTTCGGCATCTCGTTGGCGTTGCGAACCGTTTCGCCGTTAATGAAAAGAACTTTATCGCCGGCTTGCAGTCCCGCCTGCTCGGACGGCGAACCGGGTTGAATACTGTTGACGACGACCGGTTCGACGCCCATATCGGGCTGAAATTCGATATCGCCGATCGTGTTTCCCTTTTCGGTAACTTTCGCCGGTTTAATCGTTAGCTGAACTTTCTGCCCGCCGCGTTCAACCGTCACCGGAATCTGCTGTTCGGGCGAAATCAGCGCGTCGTTGCGAATGCGTTCCCACGTCGGATTTTCGACGCCGCCGAACTGCACGACTCTATCGCCTTTCTGAATTCCGGCAGCTTCCGCCGCGCCGCCCGTTTTGACGACGCCGACAACCGGCGCGGGCATCGACGGAACGCCGTAGTAAACAGCGCCGAAAAACGGAATCGCGAGCGCGAGCAGGATATTCATAAACGGTCCGCCGACCATCACGAGAAACTTCTGCCAGCGCGGGCGCAGCTCATAAAGCTCCGAATCGAGAACCGGTTCAAACTTCGGCTTTTTATTCGGGTCGGTTTCGCCGATGTTCCGCTCGTCCAGAAAGGCTTCGACCTTTTCTTCCGAGCTTCCGCCTTCGAGCGGCGCGGTCGCTTCATCGCCGTAAAGTTTGACGTACGCGCCTAAGGGAATCGCCGAAATGCGGTAATCGGTATGACCGATTTTAAAGCCCCAGATTCTCGGTCCCAAGCCAAAAAACGAATAGGCTTCGACGCGCATTCCGAGAAGTTTGGCAACGATAAAATGTCCGAACTCGTGGATGTTAATCGCGATTCCGAGAACGAAGATAACTGCTAAAATTACTAATAAAATATCAGGCATTTTTATAAAATCCTTTTCAAAATAACAAATGCTTTAGAAACAGATTCCGCGGCGAAAGTTGCTAATAAAGTGTAAAACTCACCATGCGCCCGCGTCAAATATTTTTCAAAGCCGCATGGGACGAAGCGTTGACGTGCAAAAACTCGTTCGTCCGCCGGCGCGCCCAAACATCGCTTTCGAGAATCGCTTCCAAATTCGACGCGCTTTTTGAAACATGTTCCGTCATCACGGCTTCGATGATTCGCGGAATGTCCGAGAGACGAATTTTATTGTCTAAAAACGCCTGTACCGCGATTTCGTTCGAGGCATTCAAAACCGCGGGCATCGTGCCGCCGGCTTGTAATGCCTCGTAAGCGAGACGCAAACACGGAAAACGTTCAAAATCCGGTTCTTCAAACGTCAATTGCGAGGCGCGCGAAAAATCGAGCGGCTCAAGGCAGCCGGTTTTACGAGTCGGATAGGTCAAAGCGTATTGAATCGCGTGTTTCATATCGGTCACGCCGAGCTGCGCGATGACGGAGCCGTCAACCATTTCGACCATCGAATGAATGACCGACTGCGGGTGCACGATGACCGAAATCATGTCTGCCGGAAAGCCGAACAGCCAGTGCGCTTCGATGACTTCCAAGCCTTTGTTCATCAGGGTCGCGGAATCAATCGTGATTTTGTCGCCCATCTTCCAGTTCGGATGATTGAGGGCTTCGGCGCGCGTCGCGTTTTCGATTTCTTCTTTCGATTTTGTCCGGAAAGGTCCGCCCGAAGCGGTTAAGATAAGGCGCTTTACTTCTTTCGGCGATTCGCCGCGCAGACATTGATGAAGCGCGTTATGCTCGGAATCGACCGGCAGAATTTCCGCGCCGGATTCGCGCGCCGCTTTCGTCATCAGCTCGCCCGCCATGACGAGCGTTTCCTTATTCGCCAGCGCGACCCGCTTTCCGCTTTCCAGCGCGCGCAGCGTCGGCACAAACCCGACCGCGCCGACCGTCGCCGAAACGACCGTTTCCGCCTTCGCGTGCGTCGCCACCGCCACCAATCCCTCTTCGCCGGTTAAAATTTCCGGCAAATTCCTAATTCCTAATTCGTGATTCGTAATCCGGCGCCGCAATTCTTCGGCGCATTCTTCCGATTCGCAGGCGACCAATTCAGGCTCGAACCGGATGATTTGTTCGGCTAATTTTTCGACGTTGCGACCGGCGGCGAGCGCAACGACGCGAAAATCATCTTTGAGATGCTCAACCGTTTTCAGAGTGTTACAGCCGATTGAACCCGTCGAGCCTAAAATGGAGATTGATTTCATAAGATAAGAATAAACAGCTTACCACAAATGAAAATCCGAGCGCGAGGAAAGCCGTTTTTACCGCCGGCAGATGTGTAATTTACATTACTTTACGCAAAAAATTTGAAACCATTTCGCCGTTTTTTGCCTCTTACATTACGGGCAAAAGAAATTTTGCTCTTAAAATTATACGAACAAGGGAGAGATTATCATGAAAAAATTCTTAGCTTTAACGCTACTTTTAGGCTCGTCGGTGATTTTTGTGCCGTCGATTGAAGCCAAAAACACCACGAACAACACTCTGGCGCTCAGCAGCTCGGCAGCGCCGCAAATCAGAATCCAGCTCGGCGGACGCAACCGCAACCGTAATCGCGCACGCGTTGAAACCCGCACGCGAATCGTTCGCTCCGGCGGACGCGCCTTCCGCGAAGTCGTGGAATATCGCTACCGCGCAAACGGCAGCGTCACGACGCGCGTTTTGAGCCGTTCGCGGATTCGCTAGAAAGCAGTCATTCATAATTTATAAAGAAAAAAGCGGGATTCTACTCTTCTCTCCCGCTTTTTTCTTTATAAATTTTCTGCGAAAAACGCCTCTTACATTCCTTTGACAAATCTTGACACATCTTCACAAATCCTTTGTCAACTATAACTTAAAGTCAAGCGTCCAAGTTTCCGACAAAGCGCGTTAGCAATCGTTTTGTCGAGAACTTTTTGAAGGGAGAAATACTATGAAAAAATTTATTACATTATCGCTCGTCTTAGCTTCCACGCTTTTCACCGCGACCTTTGCTTCGGCGCAGACCTTTGTTCCGCAGCGCGACCGCTATGACCAAAACCAGCGCGATGACCGCTGGGATAATCGACGCGACGACCGCAACAACCGCAACAACCGCGTCCGCACCGTCACGCAGACGAGAATCGTCCGACAGGGTTTCAGAACCTACCGCGAAACGATTCAAATCAAATACTTCCCGAACGGCAGAACGACCACGAAAGTCTTAAACCGCTCGCGCATTCGCTAAACTGTCAGCGCGAGATTTTCAAATAAGTCATATCCGCAATTTTGAGCAGGTCGTCACTTCACCTGCTCTTTTTTTATTTCTTTTCGGCAAAATCCTGCGCCGCTTCCAGATAATGCGCCGGGTCTTTTTTCTCCGCCAGATACGCATTAAACTCGCCCGACTGCCCGCGCGGAACGCTCAGAGTTTTCCAATCCGAAGCGCGAAAATGTTTCGCCAGAAACGCGATTTGCCCGACGTGATACGCCGTGTGCGCGAGCGAACGGTTCATCGCGCGGACAACCGAATAATCTTCGCCGCGAATCTGCACGGTTTTCGAGAAATCTTCCGCCGTCAAAGATTCGAGCGTCCCGAAAAGCGCGTTCCAGCCGGTTTCCCAAAGCGCGGTCAAAGATTCGCGCGTATCGGCGTCGCTCACGAATTCCGCATCGCGATTGCGGTCAGCCTTTTCGCCGTCCGCCGTCAGAAAATCAGTCCAGCGCGAGCGCAAATTCCCGCCGATGTGTTTGACGACACTTGCAATCGAATTCGATTCCTCGTCAATCGCCTTAAAATATTCTTCGCCTGAAACTTGCTCAATCGCGCGCTCCGCCAGTTTTTTATAATTGCGAAACGCTTCCAAAATATCCGTTTTATAGTTTTCGATAAATTGTTCGTTCATTGTTTTCCCCAATTTGCGATTTCATTCGTTCGTAATACGCATTGCTGTAATCCCTCATCCGGACTTGCCGCCAGCCGGTGCCGCGTTCGCGGGGATTGGCGGTTTGCTTCCTTGTCCGTCGAGTAAACGATAAATCACTTTTAAACTACCCGTAATTCTAAATCTCTTTCGATTCGGCGGCAAATTACTACCCGAACGGGTGGTTTTATTTTAAGAACAATGAAACAAAATCCATCCTGTCAGTAATTGACGGCAAAAATTGTTTTTTAATATTTAGGAGAATTGAAATGGCAAAAAGCGGACTTTTTAAAGTATGGTTGGTCGGGATGGCAAATCCATCGAGTTTTAATTATCCCTGTTACGGCGAAGGCACGATGTTCGCCATCGGGATGAAGCTCAAGACGATGTTTAATCAAATCTGTCAGCATAAAAGCTCGACCACCTTTGCGGCGGCGGATTATTCGTGGGAGCCGGGTGTCGTGTCGGAAACGGACGTCGTGGTTTACGTCTGCGGAACAAAGGAACACGGGAGCATTATCAAAGACAAAAGCGGCAGAGCAATTCACGAAAGCGCGTCCGGCGGCACCTACGCTTACTCGGGCGGAATGATTTCGGAAGTTTACCTGCGCTCGTTCGACGGCGCGCTTAATTTCTCGGACGTCGCGGCAAACATTATCTTTCACGAGATAATGCACAATAAACTCGACGCGCCGAAGACCAAAACGGTCTTCAATATTCACAGCCAGGGCGGCGGCGGGATAGCCAACGCGGTCGTGACTGCCGGAAGCGCGCTGACAACGACGAATATCTCGCTGATGGCGGGCGCCCTGTCGAAAAAAGTGAAGCAGTACACGGACGAAATGCAAAAAGCGCTGCTTTAGTTTCACTTCGAGAAAGCCTCTCCCATACTATCCAAACCTGAATGTCTTTTATCTCAAAAAGTTTTCACTTCTTTAAATCGCGGTCATAATCGCTGATAAAATCCTTCATCCAGAACTGCCACCAGCCGAAACCGCGTTCGCGGGCTTCGCGGTTCGCTCGTTCAGCGTCCCAGCCGTCGTGCGTGATTCGATAAACGGCGATAACTGTGCCGGTGCGGTCTGCGCCGCGCTGGCAATGCACAAAAACCGGCTGATTTTCGGGCGCATTAATCAATTTTTCGATTTCTTCAATCTTTGTATTTTTCGGGCGCGCCCAGTTATTCAGCGGTTTATTAATAAAATTCATCCCGGCTCTTCGCGCCCACAGTGCTTCATTTTTCGCGTGCTCGTCCGCGCCGCGCAAATCAATAATCGTCTTCACGCCCAACTTTGCAAGCTCTTTAATCCCGGCTTCGGTCGGCTGCCCGCCGCGATAGAGATTGGCGTTGACCTGCACGAAATTCGGTAAATTTTTATCATGTGTTTTCTTTTGCGCGTGGCTTGTCTGAATAACAAGCAGCGCGGCGAGTAATAAATAAACAATACTGAACTTAAAGGACTTCATATTTTTTTTCCCGGGCTGCATGGATTTTACTATTCTCCGTTCGGGTAAGCCAGAATCCATTCCAAAGCCGGGTCGCGTCCCGCCGCGAATGATTGCCAATCCGGCTCTATCCGGTGGTCGGGCAAAATGCCGGGCGTGTCGGTGTCCGAAAATTTGTAAAACTCGATTGAATAGCTGACCGTCAAGTGCGAGTTCGGCAGCGAAAAGCCGCGGTTTTCCTGATAACCGTTGGGTCGCGCGCCGGTCGGCTCGCCGACGATAATCGCTTTCAAATCGTTGCGAAAATCCGCCGTGTTCGACATTCCGGCGGAAAACGTGACGCGCCCGGCAAGCACGAAAAGCCGCCCGCGTTCCATAAATTTCTTTCTTTCCTTCAAAGGCTTGATAAAAAAATCGCGACCGCGCGTGAAATCGCCGCCGCCGTTTTGCCGCAAATCGAAGACGAGTTTTTCGACCGGCGTTTTATCAATGAAATCGAACAATTCGGCGGAAAATTTACGAAACTCGGCGCGGCGCGGATACCATCGGAAGTTTACATAGACGGTTTTTGCGCCCGGCAGGTACTCGAAATAAAACGGCGCGTCCGGTTTTTGCAGATGAAGCGGCGTTTGTTTGTAAGGCACGAGCCAATCTTTCACCGCGCCGCGCGGCAGAGTCTTGATGGCGAGCGAAAACTTCTTGCCTTTCGCGTCCGTGAATTCATAAACCGCCGCGCCGTCGTCTTTTGCCAGCCCGGCAGTTTTCAACCAAACCGGATAAGTAAAAAGATACGTGCTCGCGTTTAAGACAAACTGCTCGCTTTCGCCCTGCGAAATATAATCGCGTGCCCGCTCGTAAACCTTCTCGACCGGCACGCCGCCGATTTTCACGAGCCGCGCGCCGTTGAGACGCGGCAGTTCTTTTGAAACCTGCACGACGCGCAATTCTTTGCCGAACCAAAAGACCGAGAAAGGGACGCGCTGAAAAGCCCAGCCCCAACCCAATCCGGTGTGTCCGTCGCCGATGTGCGCGACGATGCGCGCCAAACCCATAACGATTTCGACATTGCTCAACGTGGGAATTTTCGCGTCCAATTCGGCGACCATTTTTTCAAACCCGGCGCGCGTGATGCGATGAAAAGCGTTCTTGTGTCTTTTCGGCAGTTCCGAAGCGAGAAACCGCAAATCCTCGCGCCATTTCTCCGCCGTTTGTTCCAGCACAATCTTTGTTTCCGCTTCCGGCGTCGCATCGCCCGTCCGTTTTAACTCGAACGTGCCTTTGCCGACCGAGCCGGAAATTTCGCCCGCAATCCCTCCGTCCGCGCCCGTTTTGCCGCTCACGAAAATATCGTCGCCGCCCGCGTCGAGCGTCAGCCGCAGAATGCCGTCCTGAAAACTGCCGTCAATAATCGGCGCTTCGCCGAGCGGCGTCTGAAACGCACCCGAAATTTTCCCGTCTTTCCGGCGAATCTCGACGGAAACTGCCAGCTTCCCGAGTCCTTGAATATCCGCCGTGCCTTCATATTTGCCCGAAATGTCCGTCGTTTGAGCAAAAACGCGCGGCGCGAGCAATACAAGGAGAAAAACTATCGAAATTTTGCCGAGTCGCATATCGCCTCCCTTTGAATTTTTGAGATGTTTTTATTTAATCACGAAAAGGCGCAAAAAGCAGGAAAACTTGAAAAATTTCGTAACTTTTGTGGTTCGAATATTTGAAATTTTGTAAGATTCGGGCGCTTTACCGGCGTTCGGCAATTTTTGCCGCCGCGTCTTCGCGCGAAACGGTTTGCTGCTCGCCCGTCTGCATATTTTTGAGCGTCACCTTGTTTTCCGCATTTTCCTGATTCATTTTCGCCAACAAAATCACTTAAACTTTCAAGCGTAGCTTTGTTAATTGAATCTTTTCGTCGAATTCCGTTTATTACTTTATCGCCTGAGCCGTCATATGCTTCTCCAACCACGTTAGCAGCACTTATAAGAATATCAATAAATTTTTCAAAGGATTTGATTGACTCATCTGTAAATCCTCGCTCTTCAAGTTCTCGCAAAACACCTTCTTTGCCAATTTTGTCTAATTTATCGAGGGCAACGAGCGCATCTGTTTGTTTTAGCGCTTCAATACCGCAAACATCTAAAATTCCGCGCAAAATTTCTCTGTGATTCAGCAAAATAGAAAAATTCTCAAATCCTAATCTTTCCAAAATTTCACTAAAAGCCGAAATCAATTCAGCTTCGACAACCATCGAGTCTGAACCGATGGCGTCAACGTCGCACTGGTAAAATTCTCTGAATCTGCCGCGAGCCGGGCGGGCGGCGCGCCGGCGGGACGGTTAAATCGTAGCGCAGGGCGAGGTCGGACAAGCCTTTTTCGCCCGCGTCGAGGTCGAGTTTTTCGCCGCGCTTGAGGATGCGAAACATCAGTTGATTGCCTTCTTCGCCGTATTTGCCCGTTAAGGTTTCGAGATTTTCGACCGCCGGGGTTTCGAGCGGTTCAAAGCCGTAAGATTCGTAAACTTCCCTGATAATCCCGATGACGTAATTGCGCTTGCGCACGTCCGCAGGCAAAAAATCGCGCATCCCGCGCGCCGGTTGTGTTTTACTCATAAGTTTCTGATGAACAACGGAAAATAATTGAAAATATTTACTTTCCGTTTTCCATTTTCCCTTCGATTCCACACAATTTTTACTTCGAGAAGAAAGTATAGCCGAGATAGATAAGATTGTTGTCGTAGCCCGGATTGTAGTCGCCGCGAAAGCCGTTTGAGATGTGATAATACTTGTAGCCGACGGTCAGGGCGCGTTTGTTTTTTAATTTGAATTCCAGCCCGCCGCCGACGTCTATCGTAAAATTAAACCGCGTTCCGCCAAAATTCGGGGTTGTTTTATTGAAGTATAAAAATCCGCCGGTCGATTCGGCAAACGGCTGAACCCGTCGACGCGGGCGGAAATTGAATCTAAGCCCGAGCGGCGCAATTCCCCAGGCGTATCTGGTCGGACGCGTCGAACGAATTATCGAGCCTGTCGGTGTACGGGCGAGCTCGATGTCCGGGTAATTCAGCACGGCGACCGGCGTGAAATCGACCGTGTATTTCAGATTTACCTTGCCGCTGTTGTTAAAGCGGCGCGCGTATCGAAAACTGACGCTGCCGAATCGCGCGTCCGGCGTGCGTCCGATTTTTAAAAAAGTATTCGTATCCGGCGAGAAACCGCCCCACGCGCTGAATTCATTTTTTCCGGTTTTGTATTCGTCCTCCTCCTCCTCCTGCGCAAAAACCGTGACGCCGAAAACAAACAGTAAAAGAGCGAACAGTAAAAGTTTTTTCATATAGTTTTTAATCCAAATTTTCGAGGTAAATTTCCGACAGCGCGATGTAGTTTTGCCAGAATTTTTGCAGGTTTTCGACCTCTTCGTCCGACAGCTCGCGTTTGACGCGCGCCGGACTTCCCAAAACAAACGAGCGCTCGGGGATTTGCGTGTTCGGCGTCACCAGACTGCCCGCCGCAATCAAGGAATTTTTGCCGATGCGCGCGCCGTCCAAAATAATCGCGCCGATGCCAATCAGGCTTCCCTCCTCGACATAGCAGCCGTGGACGGTCGCGCTGTGCCCGACGGTGACGTTTGATTCGATAATGGTCGGAAAATCCTGCCCGCGCGAAACGTGAATGATTGTGCCGTCCTGAATGTTCGTGCCCGCGCCGATGCGTATAAAATTTACGTCGCCGCGCAGCACGCAGTTGTACCAGACGCTCGCCCGCTCGCCGATTTCGACATCGCCGATAATGACCGCCGTTTCGGCGACGAAGGCGCTCGCGTGAATCTTCGGGGTTTTCGATTGAAAAGATTTAATCATAGTTAACGGTGGCGCGAAGCGGGGCGGTCGGCGGTCAGTGGTCAGAAAAAAAATTCTTTCTACTGACCACTGACCGCCCCGCTTCGCGCCACTGAAATAAATCTTAATGCCAACGTCATTAAACGGCAAGATTTGGAGTTTCGAGCGCATTCGTGGCAAACTCGAAACTTAATCTGAGGAAATTATTCTATGGCGAAAAAACACAAAATTTTAGCGTTTTCGGGCAGTCTTCGCGAGCACGCGTACAGCAAGCGAGTCGTCAAAACAGCAATCAAGGGCGCGGAAAGAGCGGGCGCGGAAGTAACCTACATCGATTTGCGCGATTTTCCGATGCCGATTTATAACGCCGACGACCACGAGCAAAACGGCTTTGACGCCAAGGCGCTCGAATTCCAGCGGCTTTTAAATGAACACAACGGGCTTCTTATCTGCTCGCCCGAATACAACGGCTCGCTCTCGGGCGCGCTGAAAAACGCGATTGACTGGGCTTCGCGGCGGAGCGACGAGTTCAAGATGGGCGAAGTTTTCAGCGGCAAAGTCGGCGCGATTATGACCGAATCGCCGGGCAGCTTCGGCGGTTTGCGCTGTCTCGGACACCTGCGCTCGATTCTTTCAATCCTCGGCGTCAACGTTCTGCCGTCGGAAATCGCGGTCGGCAAAGTTCAGGAAATGTTTGACGGCAACGACGCGGAAATGACCAACGAAACGATGCGAAAGCTGCTCGAAGCGCTCGGCGCGTCGCTCGTCGATACGATGCGGAAGCTGCATGGCGAGATTGAAGTCGTGACCGACACGCGGCGTTAAAAATGACGCGAATTTTTATAAAAATAATTCTGGCAATCTGCCTTTCAGCCGCAACGGTCGCGGCGCAGGACGCGCTTGCGGTTAATACGAACACAAAAGCGATTACCGATTTGAAAACGCTTCTGCCGGCGGCTGAAAACCGGAAGCCTTTGCTCGTCAATTTCTGGGCGACGTGGTGCGGTCCGTGCCGCGTCGAGTTTCCCGAGCTGGTCAAAATCGACGCCGATTACCGCGCCAAAGGGTTAAATTTCGTGCTCGTTTCGATTGATAATTTCGGCATGATGGACACCATCGTCGCCGATTTTTTGAAAAGCTATAAATCGACCATGCCGTCGTATCTAATCGATTTGCCGGCGCGCCCGAAAATCTTCCGAAACATTCGCGAAATCGCGCCGCGCGCCCAGAACGCCTTCCCGCTGACTTTGCTTTTCGACGCGCGCGGGCGTCTTGTTTATCAAAAAAACGGCGTCGTCGCCGCGCGTTTTTTAAGAGCGAAAATTGATAAAGTTTTAGCCGTCAAAGCCGATTGATTCCGATAGTCCGGGGCTCAACATTTCGAGCTTCATATTTTAATCCCCGGTTATCAAATACCACTTATTGGTTATTCCGACGAGTGATTTTTTTTGATACCGTAAAAATGACGTGAAAATACCCGAACAAGCAGGAAAAACCCGTAAACAACAAAATCGCCCGCGCCTGCGGACGCTCGACCCTTTTGAGGGCGAACGTCACGCGAGCTGGCTCGAATTGTTTTTCGACCTCGTTTATGTGCTGGCGGTTTCGCAGGTCGCGCATATTTTGAGCGACCATCCGGATTTCGGGGGCTTTTTAAAGTACGCCGCGCTGTTTGTTCCCATCTGGTGGTCGTGGGTCGGTTTTACGTTTTACGCCGACCGTTTTGAGTCGGAAGAAACGACCTACCGCGTGCTGACATTTGCCGCAATGCTCGCGGTGACGGGATTTTCGCTGACTCTCGGAAACGCTTTTTCGTCGGCGGGCGACGCGGTTTTTATCGTCTGCTACGTGCTCGTGCGGCTTGTGCTCATCCTGCTTTATGCGCGTTCGGCTTATTACATCCCGCTGGCGCGCACGTTTGCGATGCAGTTTATCGTCGGCTTGGGAACTTCTTCGCTGCTGCTTTTGATTTCGCTCTTTTTAGCCCCGCCGTTTCGTTATGCGCTCTGGGCAGTCGCGCTGGTTTTAGAGCTCGTGACGCCGTTTTTAAGTTTGCGCGCGGCGCGGCTCTTCCCGATTGACCGCTCGCATATTCCCGAGCGCTTCGGGCTTTTTACGATTATCGTGCTCGGCGAAGCGGTCGTCGCGACCGCCGCCGGCGCGGCGCGCGTCGAGTGGAATTTCAGCACCGTCGCGGCGGCGTCTCTCGGTTTCGGGATGGCGGCTTGCGTCTGGTGGATAAATTTCGATTTCGTCGAAGACAGCGCCATCAAATCGCGTTCTTTACGAACGCGGTTTATTTATCTTTACGGTCATTTTTTCGTCGTCGCGGCAATCGTCGCGCTCGGTGTCGGCGTCCAGCACGCGATAAAAGAATCAGTCGAAGCACACCTGCATTTTCCGACCCTCGCGCTGCTCGCCGTCGGCGTCGCCGTTTACTTTGCCGTCATCACGATAATTCGTTTCATCGCCGATGTCTGCTACCTGATAAACGTGCGGCTGGCGATAATTGCGGTGTCGCTTTCTTTGCTTTATCTCGGACAATTTTTAACGCCGCTCGCGGTTTTGGCGATTCTGTGGCTTTTGTTTTCGGGCAGCGTCTGGCTTGAAAATCTTTATTCGGGCGAAAAAGCGGAAGAGGAAGAAATCCCTCTGCTCGAAGCGTGCGAACACGCGCCCGAGATGACGGTTTTCCGCGCGCGCAGCGGCGACGGCTGCGAGGAATGCCGTAAAAACAATTACAAATGGGTTCATCTGAGGCTTTGTCTGACTTGCGGTCACGTCGGCTGCTGCGATACTTCCGTTCATAAACACGCGACCAGGCATTATCACGCCAAGGGTCATCCGGTGATGGCATCGCTCGAGGCGGGCGACAATTGGGCGTGGTGCTACGCGGACGAAAGGTTTGTGCCGCTGCCGCGAAAAGTTTTGAATAAGCAGGATGACACGGTAGAATAACGTTAAATTAATTTCATCAGAGGGAACCAAAAAAATGAACGGCTGCGAACATCTATCCGAAATCAAAAAGGTCACGCCGAGCGCCGACGGCTGCGAAGACTGCCTGAAAACGGGCAGCTGGTGGGTTCACCTGCGCCTGTGCGAAACGTGCGGTCACGTCGGCTGCTGCGATTCATCGCCCAACAAACACGCGACCAAACATTTTCACGCGACAACGCACCCGATCGTCAAATCAATCGAGCCGGGCGAAGAATGGGGCTACTGTTACGTCGACGATATGTTCTACGAAACGCTCCCCGCTGTTTAAGAAAATCAGCCACGAATAACACGAATTATTTTTGGTGTTATTCGGGTTATTCGTGGTATTCGTGGCAAAAATAAATATATGAAAAAGCCTGTCAAGATTTTACTGCAAACGACGATTCCTTTTACCGAAGACGATTGGCACATCGGCAGATTTTCGCTGCTCGGCGAGCATCTTGCTTCCTTGAAAGACGCCGCCGGCAATGCGCTTTATGACGTGACGGCGCGCAATATCGAAAAAGACGCCGCCGGCAGCGATACGATTTTGAGCCGCCTTTTCGAGACGGATTTCGATGAACTGTGGCTTTTCGCGGTCGATACGGGCGAGGGCTTGACGAAAACCGACTGCGCCGGAATCACGAAATTTCGCCAGCGCGGCGGCGGAATTTTCTCGACGCGCGACCACCAGGATTTAGGCTCGTCGCTCTGCACGGTCGGCGGCATCGGCGCGGCGCATTTCTTTCATTCCAAGCAGCAGGACCCGGACGAAGCCCGCAACTCGCGCGACGATCAGGATACAAAAAATATCGATTTCCCGAACTATCACTCGGGTTCGAACGGCGATTACCAGAAAATCGAAGCCGTCGGCGACCTTCACGAGCTGCTGCAAAAACCGGACGGCAGCGCGATTGAATTTTTCCCCGCGCACCCGCACGAAGGCGGCGTCGGCGTTCCCGCGGGCGATACTTCGGCGCGCGTCGTCGCCGCCGGGAAAAGCAAGATTACGGGCAAGAATTTTAACCTCGTAATCGCCTTTGACCGCAGCGACGACCGGCACGGCAATCAATGCGGACGCGGCATCGCCGAATCGAGCTTTCATCATCTGGTCGATTACAACTGGGACACCGCGAAAGGCTGCCCGACATTTTTGGAAGAACCGCCGGGCGACGGTTACCGGCGGAATCCGCACATCCTCGACGACATCAAAACTTACGCGGCAAACCTCGCGAAATGGCTCGCGCCTGATTAAAGAAACTAATCATTCCCGAGATGTTATTATTAAAAAGGCGTCGAACGCCTTTTTTTAATTGAAGTCGGGCTCAAAAAATATTATGTTTAGACAAAGACCGAATTAATGCCTTTCGGCGCTATTTTCAAACCCGTCAAAAATTCAAAAAGGAAGTTAATGCAGTGAAACCGACTGATATAAAAGACCCTGAATACTTTCACAAAGTAGTTGACTGTCAATACGCGTGTCCCGCGCATACGCCGGTGCCCGAATACATCCGCCTGATCGCGCAGGGAAAATACACGGAAGCCTATATGATTAACTGGGATTCCAACGTTTTTCCGGGCATTTTGGGCAGAACCTGCGACCGTCCGTGCGAACCGGCGTGCCGTCGCGGTCGGGTTGAAAAAGAGCCGGTCGCGATCTGCCGCTTAAAGCGCGTCGCCGCCGACAATAAAAACGGCGTCACCGATTATATGCCGAAAGCGCCATTCGCGCCGAACGGCAAAAAGGTCGCGCTCATCGGCGCGGGTCCTGCTTCGTTAACGGTCGCGCGCGATTTAGCGCCGCTCGGATACGAGCTTCATCTTTTTGACGAGCAGAAAAAAGGCGGCGGCTTTATGGTCAGCCAGATTCCTTCGTTCCGCCTGCCCGAAACGGTTCTCGACGAAGAAGTAAATTACATTCTCGACCTCGGGATTCAAACGTTTTTCAATCAATATGTCGAATCGCTGAAAGAAGTTCTGGAAAAAGATTACGACGCCGTGTTTATCGGGACGGGCGCGCCGCGCGGCAAAGACTTGCCGAAGCTGCCCGGTCGCTGGGATTCGGAAGGTAAAAATATTCACATCGGCATCAACTGGCTCGGAAGCGTCGCGTTCGAGCACACGAAATCAATCGGCAGACGCGTGCTCGTTATCGGCGGCGGAAATACGGCGATGGATTGCTGCCGCACTTCGCGGCGTTTAGGCGGCGAAGACGTGAAAGTCGTCGTCCGCTCGCCGTTTGCCGACATGAAGGCGTCGCCGTGGGAAAAAGAAGACGCGATGCACGAAGACATCCCGATTTTCGATAACCACGTGCCGAAATCGTTCGTCACCGAAGACGGCAAACTAAAAGGCATGACGTTTGAAAAAGTCGAGGCGAAGTACGACGAAAACGGCAAGCGCTCGCTCGTTCCGACGGGCGAAGCGGACGTGTTTTTTGAAGCCGACGACGTTATCTTGGCAATCGGTCAGGACAACGCTTTCCCGTGGATCGAGCGCGACATCGGCGTCGAATTCGGCGAATGGGAAATGCCGGTGGTCGATAAAGTCACGTTTCAGACGACGCACCCGAAAGTTTTTATCGGCGGCGACGCGGCTTTCGGTCCCGAGAACATCATCACGGCGGTCGCGCACGGTCATCAGGCGGCGGTTTCTATCCATCGCGTCTGCATGGGCGAAGACGTTCACGACCGGCTCGCGCCGATGGTCAATCTGCACAGCGCGAAGATGGGCATTCACGAATGGGCGTACGACTCGGAAATCGCGCACGACCCGCGCTACATCGTGCCGCAGGCGGATAAATCCATCACCTTGAAAGACCGCAAAAAGGAAGTCGAATTAGGTTTCGACCCGCTCGACGGTTTTAAGGAAGCGCAGCGTTGCCTGAACTGCGACGTGCAGACGGTTTTCACCGAATCGAAATGCATCGAATGCGACGCCTGCGTCGATGTCTGCCCGACGTCCGTCATCACGTTCACGAAAAACGAGGACGAGGAAAACGATTTGCGGGCGAAACTGAAAGTTCCGGCGCTGAATTTAACGCAGGATTTATACGTTTCCGAAACTCTGCCGACGAAGCGCGTGATGGTCAAGGACGAAGACGTCTGCCTGCACTGCGGCTTGTGCGCCGAACGCTGCCCGACCGCCGCGTGGGACATGCAGACGTTTTTTTACAACGTCACGAAAACCTATACGGGCTGCGGTAAATAAAAGAATCTCTAAATGTGCGGAGCCAAACTATAGAGAAATTATGCCGACTGATTTGGAGCTAATGCACATGCACGCGCGGGCGCTGTTCACGTATAATGCCGGCTCGCGGCTGGTCTTTGTCAACGAGCCGAACGGCGCGCCGGTTTCCGCGCCCCGTTTGTTTTTAGGTCGCACGCCGGCGGGTAATATCTGGCGGTTTCGCGCCGATGTTTCGGGAGAAATTGTCAAAGAATTGAATGTGCTGTGCGCGAGCGAACCGCCGGTCGACGCCGATTCGGACGAACCGCCGCGTTATTTGGACGAAATCGTCCGGCTGCTCGAAAAGCAGTCGCCCGTCGAGAAAATTTGCGGCGGTCCCGCTTATCAATTCGCCGATTACGAGATGCCGTCAAAGAATTCGCTGACTGCCGTTACGCGGGACAATGCGGAGATACTGAAAAACGGTTTTGAAGATTTAGTTGCGGACGTTGCAGTTGAACAGCCGTTTATCGCGATAACGGAAGAAAATCGAGCCGTTTCGGTTTGCCGGAGCGTCCGCATTACGCGGGAAGCCCACGAAGCCGGACTCGAAACTTTGCCGGAATTTCGCGGAAAGGGTTATGCAGCGGACGTGACCTCTGAATGGGCGCGCCGCGTGCGCGCATCTTGCGCGCTGTCTTTATACAGCACGTCCTGGGAGAATAAGGCTTCGCAGGCGGTGGCGCGAAAACTGCGCTTAAGATGCTACGGCAGCGATTTTGAAATCATTTAATAATTACCGGGGTTAATTATTTAAGAAAAACTCGCAAAAATTACAGCGCATCAAAATATAGTCAATGAGCGAAACTAAAATAAACGATTTTGTAGTCAGATTTGCCAACGTCAACGGGACGGGTTCGGCGAGCGCGAACGCGCTTTTTACCAAAGCAATCTTCAAGATGGGCATTCCCGTCACGGCGAAGAATATCTTTCCGTCCAACATTCAGGGTTTGCCGACGTGGTACGAAGTGCGGGTCAGCGAAAAAGGTTTCCTGGGCAGACGCGAAGGCATCGATTTGATGGTTTCGGTCAACCCGCAGAGCTTGAAAAAAGACGTCGCGGACGTGCGTGCGGGCGGCTATTTTCTCTACGACTCGACGAAGCCTCTGCACGCCGAATACATTCGCGAGGATATCAATTACATCGGCATTCCGCTGATGGAATTGTCGAATTCGAATTACACCGACCCGCGCCAGCGCCAGCTCTTTAAAAACATCATCTACGTCGGCGCGCTCGCGGCGTTTTTCGATATCGAGTTCGATGTTCTGGAAAACCTGCTCGCCGTCCAGTTCAAAGGCAAGGAAAAACTCATCGAACCGAACATTAAAGCCTTAAAGCTCGGCGAAGATTATGTTCAGCAAAACTTCGAATACCCGCTCGATTTACGCGTCGAGCGCCGCGATTTGCTGAAAGACGCGATTATGATGAGCGGCAATTCCGCCTGCGCGCTCGGCGCGATTTACGGCGGCGCGACGGTCGCCGCGTGGTATCCGATTACGCCTTCGACTTCCGTTGTCGACGCTTTCGCAAAATACGCCGAAAAACTGCGCGTCGATCCTGAAACCGGCAAAAAGAATTTTGCGATTGTGCAGGCGGAAGATGAACTGGCGGCTATCGGGATGGTTTTAGGCGCGATGTGGAACGGCGCGCGCGCCTTTACCGCCACGAGCGGTCCGGGCGTTTCGTTGATGAACGAATTTTTAGGACTCGCCTATTTCAGCGAAATTCCGACCGTCTTAATCGACGTTCAGCGCACCGGACCTTCGACCGGAATGCCGACCAGAACGCAGCAGTCAGACATTCTCGAAGCCGCCTACGCCGCGCACGGCGACACGAAACACGTTCTGCTTTTTCCCGCTTCGCCCCGTGAATGTTTCGAATTGACGGCAGAATCCTTTGATTTAGCCGAGCGGCTGCA
>DASWRC010000147.1:0-4179 GCA_036403375.1 Pyrinomonadaceae bacterium | reverse complement strand
CAAAATCGACTCGACGACGCGCAGCCCGTTCGGCACGGCGACCGCCTGCCCGTCCGAAAGCGTTTCATTCTGCCAATCCACATCTATCATATAGAACGGAAAACGCGAGTAGCGCGAAGGCAGCGTGCCGAGAAGCATCTGCCGCCACGTGCTGTTCAGATATTCGGAAGATTCCGACGTGCTTGCCGCCAGAACTATCTTCTTTCCACGAGTGCTCATTTGAAACCTTTCTCCTTGTCTCTGAAAAATAAACTGAAAATCGGCTGGATATTTTTGTTTTGTGGAAATATTGTATTGGAAAAAACAGGTTTAGACAATAATTTTAAAACGAAAACTTTTTCGAGGATTTTTTGAGCCGCTCGGGCTTTGCATAAAAACCTGAAAACCGCTTTAAAGTTAGCGATAACCTGTAATTTTGAGATTGTGTTTAGTCGTTTTCCCCGGCGGCGGTCGGCTGGCTGGCGTTTTTGTATTTTGCGATTAAATCGTCAAGCGCGCTTCTGACCGCCCGGTAACGTTTGAGATTGTCGCCCGAAAGCGGCGAGTTTTTGCCGTAAGTGACGCCGAAAGATTTCAGTTTATTGATGGAAATTGAAATGCTTTCCGAACCGGCGTCGTAAACGATTCCTTGGCGTTCATCGTTTTTTACCGTGTCGAATTTGTTTTCGACAAACACGCGGTAAAGTCTTGCCAAATCTTCGCCGGCGAGCCTCGCCGACCATTTCTGCGCAGTTGCCTGCCCGCCGGTTAATTGTTCGAATTCGAGCATTCCTTCGTCAATCGTGACTTTCGTGTAGGCACGGCGCATTCCGCCGCTTTCATTCAGGTAAACCGTAATATTTTCCGGCATTTCCCTGGGCAGCGCGGTTTGCGCTTCGCAGCCTTGAATCAAAAATAAACTAAAAATAATAATTACCGATAATTTCATCTTCACACCTCGATTTCTATAAAACTTACCGAGAAACTGAACGCGTGACGGCGAAAAACTTGCGAAAGCGGTTTTGAAAAGGCGCGGTTTTACTTTTTACCCGCGCGCTCGGCTTTTAATTTCTCCTCGAATTGTTTGGGCATTTGCGCGACGAATTGCCGGTAGCCTTGCGGGTCGATGAACGGGTTGGCTTCTGCTCCGGCGCGAAGGCGCTCGGCTTTCCCGAGTAAATCGAAAAACTGCCGAAACGGATTTGAAAAACTTTTCTTTGCGAATTTGCTTCTCAAGCGGGAAGCAAATTCGCAAAGTAAGATGAGAATTAAACGCTACCGCATCGGTCGCGGATAAACGACCGGGCTGCGGTTGCCGTCTTTATCGATGGCGCGGACGCCGAAAAAGTAATTGTCTTTCGACATCGTTTTTGCCGTGTAGGTCGTCACGTTTCCGACCGAAACCGAATTTGTCCAGACCGGCGAGGTGGTGTCGCGCCAGACGACTTCGTAGCCCGCCAAATCGGCGTCGGGCGAAGCGTCCCATTTCAAATCGGTGTCATTTGTCAGGCGCGCCGTGACGATGCCGACGTTTTTCGGAGACGCGGGCGCGAGCGCCAGGCTGGCAAGGGAAATCATATTGACGCGCGCGACGTTGGCGACGTATTCAAAATCGACAAACTCGGGCGTGTCGCCGTAAAACACTCCGTTTTCGGTGCGGACGTTTTGATGCTGGTGCGTGTAATCTTCGTCCGCTTCGGTAACGCGAACTGCCGTAAAGCCGCGTTCGAGAAACGGAATATGGTCGCCGCCGCGCAGATACCGGTCGCGGCGATACATCATCCAGACGCTGAAATCTTTCAAATATTTGTCGGATTGTTCCTTGATAAACCGTGCAAGCTGACGCGAGGCGGAATCGTTTTCGCCGCCGACGCTGCGGCGCGTTCCGGCTTGCTGTTCGGTTTCGTTTGACGAAACGCCTTCCGAAAATACGCGCACGCGGTTGCGGTTCGGCGAATTTTTCTGCGATGTGACGCCGCCGATGATGTCGTTCGTGAACATTCCTTCGATGTTCATTTTTGTCTGCTTCGCCTGCTCGGCAAAATAGGTCGCGCCAAGAAGTCCCTGTTCTTCGCCCGGAACGGTCATAAAAACGATTGTCGCGTCGAATTTTCGCTTCGCCATAACGCGCGCCAATTCAATGACCGCCGCCGTGCCGGAAGCGTCGTCGTTTGCGCCCGGCGCGTCGCATTTCGCGTCCGTCGGCGATGTACACATCGAATCGTAATGACCGGAAACGACGTAAACTCTGCCCGGGTCGGTCGTGCCTTTAAGCACGGCGACGACGTTCGTTAAATTCGTCGGTTCGGGAACGCGCGCGGCTTTAGCTTGCAAAAACGTCTGCTTTTCAACCGTCAGACAGCCCGCGCAGTCGGCGGATATTTTTTGAAACTCGCCGAAAATCCAATCGCGCGCCGCGCCGATTCCGCGCGCCGGGTTGTCCTGCTCGGAAAGCGTGTTGCGCGTGCCGAAGGAAACCAGTTTGCGAATCGTCGCTTCGATGTTTTTCGCCGAAATTTCTTTTATCATCTTTTGAATTTCAGCGTTCGGTTTCTCTTTCGATTTCTGCGCGAATAAACCAAGCGGAAAGACACAAAGACACAAGGTAAAAGCAACAAAAAATTTAGTTTTCATAGTTTTGAATTAGCGGAATGCTAAATTGAAACCACAGATTACCACAGATTCAACTGCATTGAAACACGGTATTAAACGGTAAGTTTGCACCCTCGCGACAGAAGAAAATCATCTATTCATTACATCAAATGCCTGTAAGCGATTGCCGCTTGCCGAATAAAGCATACCGCTGGTTTCGTCGGTCGTGAAACGCGCGTCGGGGTCGGAAACGATGATAAAACGCGCATCGCGTCCCGTGTTGACGTTGACGCCGACCAAGCCTTTGCGGTCGAAAGGTTTCGGCAAATCCGTGTAGAAATACATATAATTTCCGCGCAGGTCGGCAAGGCGTTTGCGGCGCAGGAAATAGTCGGACAGCTTTTCGACCTGCCGCACGGGGTCGATCCTGTCGAGCAGGCTTTCCTCGACATCGGCGCGCGAAGGCGTCGCGCGGCTAATCGCACCGTTGATGGTTTTTCCGCGAATTCCGGCGGGCGTGATGACCTGCAAACCGTTCAGGCGATTTAGTAAATTCGGCGTGCGCGCGGCGACGCCGAAGACGCTGATTTGATTCGTTACGTAATTACGCGCCGAATTTGCGGCGAGCGTCGTCAAATCAAACGACGAAAACCGCGAACGCAAGCCCGACCAGCGCAGGCTGAGAACCGAGCGCGCTAATCCCGCGCCGCGCACGATGTTCAAAGCGGAAGTCGCCAGCCCGCCGTAGCGAAAATAAATCGCGGCGGCGCGCAGCGCGATGCCCGCGATGATGCGAAACGTGCCGCGCGCCGGCGCTTTATGTTTGACGCGCCACAGCCCGTTTGGCTTTCGGTCTTCGGTCTTTGGGCTTTGGTTTTCTGTAAAAGAGTTTTGAAATTTGGAATTCGTAATTTGAAATTCGGAATTGCTGCGCGCGCGCTCTGTTCTGCCTTTGATGTCAAACGCCGCGATTTCATCTTTACCGCCGACCACCGCCGCGCCGCTTTCGTTGATAACAACGAATTGCGCTTTTTCAACGTCGTGCTCGAATTCGTCGATTTTTTTGCCCGTTCGCGCGTCAATCGTGATAAGGTCGTCGCGGTCGGCGACGAGAATCGTGTTCGCGTCCGCAAAAACAAAATTCGTCAAACCTTTATCCGCGCCCTTGTAGCGCCACAAGGTTTTGCCGCTGCGGGTATCGATTGCCGACACGCCGAACGCGCCTTTCTCTTCCGTCTCGCCGTCCTTGATGCGCGTAAACTGCCCGCCGGTGCGAACAAAAAGAACGTTTCCGACGACCGCCATTTCGGGCGTCACGCCCAAATCTTTCGCTTCCCATTCGGTCTTGAAATTCTGGCGATTGATGGCGCGCACTTTGCCGTGTCCCGATGTATAGAGATATTTTTCGTCCATTACCGGGTCGGCTTCGGTTAAAGCCAGACCGTTTTCGTTGACCTTGAACCGGTCGCGCTCGCCTTCTTTGCCCGTCAGCGCGTCGTACGAAGTTGCGCCCTCGTAGAAAAGATAAAGCCTGCCGTCAAGAATCAGCGGCGCGCGGTAGTTATCGAGCGTAAAGGAAACTTCTTCGTCCGAATCGAAACGCGAAGG